>CAIYXE010000646.1 GCA_903930095.1 uncultured Hyphomicrobiales bacterium | reverse complement strand
GCCCTGGCGATGTGGAACACGGCGTCGCCGCGGTTGACGATGGGCAGGTTGGTGCGGCCCACGATGATGCCGTCTTCTTCCGAGACGAGCGGCAGCGAGGAGGCGCCCAGCGGGTCGGCCACCACGCCCACGACTTCGCGCTTGCCCACCCGGTCGCCGATGCGTCGCGTCGTGTGCAGGATGCCGCTTTCGGGCGCTCTCACCCAGGCGCTGGCATCGGAGAATACGGTGTTGGACACGGGCTTGCCAGCCACGGAATCGATCATGCCGAGATGCGCCATCACGCGCAGCGTGCCCCTCACCGCCGCGTCGATTGCGGCTTCCTCGAAGCGCAGCGCCTCGCCGCCTTCATAGAGCAGAACCTTCACGCCCGCCTCGCCCGCGGTGAGCCGCAGCGATTTCTCCCGCAGCTTCGACAGCAGGATCACCGGCGGCGCGAATGCCCCGGCCAGTTCCAGCAGTTCCGGCTCGTCCGGTGCCAGCCTGATCTGCGGCAGGTTGGTGCGGTGCAGGGCTGCCGTGTGGAAGTCGATCCCATAGCGGCACTTGAGCACCACCTCGCGGAAGAAGATGTCCGCCACCTGGCTTGCCAGCGAGCCCCTGTCGGAACCGGGGAAGCAACGGTTCAGGTCGCGCCGGTCGGGCATGTAGCGCGTGTGGTTGAGAAAGCCGAAGCTGTTGACGATGGGCACAGCCAGCAGCGTGCCCCTGAGCTTCATCAGTGCCGGGTGGTTGAGGATGCGGCGGATGATCTCCACGCCCTGGATCTCGTCGCCATGGATGGCGCCCGAGAGGAAGATCACCGGTCCATGCCCTTCACCATGCACGACATGGACGGGCAGGGCCACATGCGTGTGGTTGGACAGCACGCTGACCGGCAGCTCCACGGTTGCGCGCTGGCCCGGCTGCACATCCGCCTCACCCAGTGTGAAGGCCCTCATCCCTTGCCCTTCGTCTTGGTGCGGCCGGGCTTCGCGTGGCGCTCGATGAAGCGGATGATGGCGAGCGCCACGTCAGCGCCCGTCGCCTTCTCGATTCCTTCGAGGCCGGGCGAGGAGTTCACCTCCATCACCACCGGGCCATGGGCGGAGCGCAGCATGTCGACACCCGCCACGTTGAGGCCCATGGCGCGCGCCGCCTTGAGGGCGGTGGCCTTCTCGAGCGGCGTCAGCTCGATCATGCTGGCCGTGCCGCCGCGGTGCAGATTGGCGCGGAAGTCGTCCTTGGCGCCCTTGCGCTCCATGGCCGCCAGCAGTGTGCGGCCCACCACGAAGGCGCGGATGTCGCGGCCCTCGGCCTCCTTGATGAATTCCTGCACGAGGATGGCCACGTCAGCGCCATGGAAGGCCTCGATCACCGATTTGGCCGATTTGTGCGTCTCGCTCAGCACGACGCCGATGCCCTGAGTGCCTTCCAGCAGCTTGACGACGACGGGCGCCCCGCCCACGATCTTGAGAAGATCGTCGGTGCGCTTCGAATCATAGGCAAAGGCAGTGACCGGCAGCCCCACGCCGTCGCGCGCCAGCAGCTGCAGCGAGCGCAGCTTGTCGCGCGAGCGGCCGATCGCCACCGATTCATTCACCGGGTAGACGCCCATCATCTCGAACTGCCTGAGCACCGCCATGCCATAGAAAGTGTGTGACGCCCCGATCCTCGGGATCACCGCATCGAAGCCTTCAAGCTTCTCGCCCAGGTAACGCAGCTCCGGCTTCTTGGACGTGATGTTCATGTAGCATTTGAGATAGTCGATGGGCACCATCTGGTGCCCGCGCTTCTCCGCCGTCTCGATGAGGCGCTGGTGCGAGTAGAGCTTGGGATTGCGGGTGAGCAGGGCGATTTTCATGGTGTCTTGCGTTTTCGTGGCGAGAGGATGCTGGTCTTGGCCGGATGAACGAGAAAGCGCGCGCCGAGGCTTGCCCGCCCCAGCAGCATGGCGACCCCCATGTCCGTTCGGTCGGTCAGCGTCACTTCCATGCGCAGGGTCAGCTTGCCGATCTTCACGTCCGTCTCGACGACGGCGCGGGTTTCCGTGTGTCCGCTCGAACTCTTCACCTTGCGCATGCCCTTCAGCGGCAGCCGGCAGTGGTGCTGGCGCCGCTGCAACGGCAGCACGAAGGTCACGTGGTGGTCGTCCCTCTCGATGTTCGTGGCATGGAGCGCTGCGGAGCGTGCCCCGGTATCGATCTTGGCGAAGAAGGTGCCGACACCGAGTTGCGGCAGGCTCACCTTCTCGCGCCAGCCGATGATGATCGGCTGGTCGTCCTGCGTCTGTTTCGGGCGCGTGGTGAGCATGGGGGGAGATTAGTCGATCACCGGAACAAGTACATAACCCAATAAAGCCGTCATCCCGGCGAAGGCCGGGATCCAGCTTTGGTTCAGTACACGAGGATAGAGGAAGCT
>CAIYXE010000645.1 GCA_903930095.1 uncultured Hyphomicrobiales bacterium | reverse complement strand
CCTTGCTTCCCCTCCGGAATCGGCGACATCGTCGGTGACCGTCTCGAGAATCGCAACCAGGTCGACGGGCTTTACCTCCTCCTCCCCACGTTCTTCCCTCAAGTATGAAAGCGTCTGGTCGATCATGCGTTCCATCTCGTCGAGATCCGCGGCAACAGCACCATGGAGTGCGGCATCCGACAACTCCTCTGAGCGAAACCGCAGCCGCGTGATCGGAGTCTTGAGATCATGAGAGACCGCCGCAAGCGCATGAGTCCTGTCGTCAATCAGCCGTTTGATACGCCGCTGCATGTCGTTGAAGGCCGTTGCGAGAGCGCGGACCTCTCTCGGCCCCGTTTCGGAGACTGGTTCCACTCCCGGCACATGAGCAATGCGTTCTGCGGCCTTGACAAAGGTCGAGAGTGGTCTCGTCTGGGATTTCACCAGCAAGAGCGCGATGACCAGCGCCCCCACCGCCATCAGGGTGGTGGAGAGAAGCGTTCCATGAACGCCCGAGGAACGCGGTGCCCACGACAGGAGGCTCACGTTTACCCAGGTTTGATCAGGTAGACGCATTGATATCACGGCCAAATGCGGATCGCTTTCCGCGCGGGTGCTCGCGCCGATTACCAGACCGTTTTCCCCGAGTTCCGGGGCGAGAGCAAGCAATTGCGCACCCAGACCCCGCCAGCTGTTGGCGCCAGAGCCACCCTCCACCGCCAGCGCGTCCCTGCTCCAGTGCGCCTCGATGGCGCCACCCGACATGTCGTGGGCGACCGCTTCGCGGGCGTCGGGATCCGCGCGGAGGACGGAGCGCTTGATGGCAAGCAGGCGATCCGCAAGCCGGGCTTCGTTTGCGAACTCGGCCTCTGCGACCAGGGCACGCTGATAGGTCCAGAGACTGGCGACGTGCATGGACCCGATGCCGAGCAGCACCACCAGCATGGTGCGAGCGGCCAGACTGTCCAGCCAGTTCAATGTCAGGTCCAATCCCCGCTTCAGCATGTGGACCCCTCTAGCCGAACCGCTCGACATCGGGCGCAAAGATGTAGCCGGCACCCCGCACCGTCTTGATCAATTCCCCCCCACCTTCGATCTTCCGGCGCAAACGGCTCACCTGAACGTCGATTGCCCGGTCGAAGGGCTCGAGCGCCCGGTTGCGCGCAGTGTCTAGAAGATATTCGCGGCTGAGCACCCTCTGGGGCGTCTCAAGGAAGGTCACGAGAAGGTCGAACTCTCCAGCCGAGAGATCGACCACGACACCATCCGATCGGGTCAGCTCCCGCTTCAGCACATCGAGCTTCCACCCCGCGAAGCCGAAGCCCCGGTGGCGCTTTCCGGGTTGGGAGAGACTTGCCGCCGTGCGCCGGAGCACCGCATTTACCCGCGCAAGAAGCTCACGCGGATTGAAAGGCTTGGCGAGATAGTCGTCAGCGCCGACCTCAAGGCCAGTGATCCGGTCCACGTCGTCTCCCTTGGCGGTCAGCATGATCACCGGAACAGTCGATGTCTGCCGCAACTCACGGCAGAGATCCAATCCACTGGTACCGGGGAGCATCAGATCGAGCACGATCAGATCGACCGGGCTGTCGGCCAGGGAGGCAGTCATTTCCTGACCGTCCCGCGCAGTGCGGACGGTGAAACCGCTGGACCGCAGAAATCTAGCCACGAGTTCCAGGATCTGGACATCATCGTCAACCACAAGAATGGTTGGTCGGGCCTGAAATGGTTCGACTGGATCCAAAGACATTGCCGTTACATCGCGAAGCGCAAGCTGTCGGCCCAGCGATAGCACACCCCCCGCTCCCTTCCAATCCAAGCGATAGAATCAGCGCGCCCGGCTACGAAGAATCTGTTGGCAGGCCCTGAACTCGCGCTTTGCTTAACAACACAAACTGTCTGTAGCGGCGCAGGTCGACGCTTGCGCGTTTGACGTTGTTCTCTCTATGGTCACACCGCGAACACATCATCACGGTATCGCACCGATCTGTATATTCTGAAGGGCCCCAAGTATGGCCAATCAAGAACCACTATCCGGCAAAGGGAAAACTCGACCGCAGCGTGTGGCAATTTGGGTCTGGTCCGCTCATTGGATTTCGGCCGCGTTTGCGCTCGCGTTACTAGCGACATCAGTGATGCCGGGAATTCTGCTTCTCTCCCGGGCACCCTGGCTAAGCCTTCACCTCACGCTCGGATGGACGCTGCTGGCGATAACCGTCTATCGGTGCGTAGCGGCGCTAAAGGGGCAAGGTCAGCGACGAAGCCTCAGCGCGCCACGGGTGATAGTAGCATGGGCGAGCTTCGCAGTTGTCTGCCTCACCATCGCCACAGGAATATTGCTATTCCGCCCCTCTCCCTTGGGAGGCAAGGTTTATCTGTACGGGCTTTTTCCAGCTCCGTCCCTTCACTTCCTGCCCCATAACGCGATGTCGGTTCTCATTCAGTCACATCATTACTTCGCATATGGACTGCTGCTGATCATCGCAGTGCACGTGCTGCTCGCTTTTGTTCCGCACCGGAAGGCGGGACCACTACCCGTGCGCTGGCTTTGGACGGGTGCTCGTACTAACTGACATAGGACGGGTAGGCAACAGACAGCGCCTTCGCGGCATCCCGACGGATGCTATTCTAACACGGATGCTATTCTAAAAATGTGGGCAATCTCAGTTGGACTGCGGACCCACATCGGTTACCAGTAATTTCCACATCAAACCGAGGATAATCACATGAGACTTCTCTTCGCCAGCGCCCTGACCCTCGCCACACTTTCGACCACGACATTCGCAAATGAATGTCCTTCCTTGATAAAGCAGGCTCAGGACCAACTTAAGTCCATGGAATCCATGGGATCAATGAACGGGTCCATGATGCAGAAAGCTGCCGCATACATCGAAAAGGCCCAGGCAGAGCACGACGCTGGCAAGCATGACGAGTCAGTTGCAGACGCCAAGAAGGCGCTG
>CAIYXE010000644.1 GCA_903930095.1 uncultured Hyphomicrobiales bacterium | reverse complement strand
GCTGATCGGCTCGATGCCGCAATCACGCGCAACAACCGTGCGCTCGACGCGGCGCGCGGGCGCATGCTCGATGCCGTGGGCGCGCTCTATGTGCTGAAGAGCGCCTTCACCGCTCCGGTGCAGGCTGCCCAGGAATTCGACCGGGCGCTGGCCGAGATCGGGGCCAAGGGCAATCTCACGGCGGAACAGCTGCGCGGCATCGGAGAGGCGGCGAAGGCTACCTCGTCGCAGATGAACCAGTTTGCCACCGACATCGTGAAGGCACAGGATTTCCTGGTTGGCATGGGTCTCGACGTTGATCGGGCCACGAAGGCCATGCCGTCCATCGCAAGGGCAGCGACCGCCACGGGCGCGAGCCTCGAGGACCTCTCGAAGGCAGGCTTCGCTGCCATGTCGAACCTCGGCGTTGCAGCCGAGGGCCTGGGCAAGTCCTTCGACATCATGGCGGCCGCCGGCAAGGCGGGCGGCTTCGAGCTTCGCGACATGGCGCAGTATCTGCCCTCCATCACGGCGCTTGCCAGTTCCAAGGGCATGTCAGGGGAGAGCGGTCTCGCCCAGATCGCCGCCGCCTTGCAGATTGTCCGCCGGGGCGCGGGCGATGCTTCGGAAGCGGCGACCAATTTCAGCAACATCCTGCAGAAGATCAATTCCAACGACGCGATCGGGAACTTCAAGAAGCTGGGGATCGACATCCAGAAGGTCCTGAAGGACGCCAAGGCCAATGGCACCGATCCGCTCGAGGCATCGCTGCGCGCCATCAACACGGCCCTCGGTGGGGACATGTCACGGCTTGGCGAGATCTTCGCTGACGCCCAGGTGCAGAAGGGTCTCATTCCGCTGCTGACGGGGCTAGAGGATTACATCCGGCTGAGAGATGAAGCGGCAAGAGCCGACGGCGTGATCAGCAACGACTTCGCCCGCATGATGCAGACCAGCGTCGAGCAGGTGAAGCAGTTCCAGATTGCGCTGCAGAACTTCCAGACCAGCGTGGGCGCGGCAATGGTGCCGGTCCTTGGCGGAATCGCGGGCGCGCTCAAGCCCGTCCTCGTGCTGCTGACCTCGCTGGTCAACCAGTACCCCGGCGTCTCGGGCGCGCTGGTTGCCATCACGGCGGGCTTCATCGCCCTCAAGGCGGCGCTGGCAGGCCTCACCTTCCTCGGCCTGATGGGCAAGGGCGGCATGCTCGCCTCCTTGGCCTTCGGGCTCAAGGGCGTCACCGTAGCCCTGACGGCGCTCCGGGCGGTCGCCATCACCGCGCCGCTCGGCCTTATCACCAGCGGGCTCACCAGCCTCCGGGGATCGCTCCTTGGCCTTACCATGCTGAACTCTGCCGGCGGCCTCAAGGCGGTTTTCAGCACACTGGGCTCCGGCCTCTTGGGGCTGCTCAACCCGATGAAGCTTGTGACCGCAGCCTCGGTCGCCCTCCGCGGGGCTCTGATGCTGACCGGCGTCGGCGCTATCCTGATCGGCATCGCCATGGCGGGCAAGTTCATCTACGACAACTGGCAGGGCATCAAGGAGCTGTTCTTGGCCTTCGGCGAGGCCTTCATGGCCGCGCTGAGCCCGGTCAAGCCGATGCTGGATCCGGTGATTGCCGGGGTCAGTACGCTCTTCGGCTGGATGTCCAGGCTCAGCCTCGAAATCTCGCCG
>CAIYXE010000643.1 GCA_903930095.1 uncultured Hyphomicrobiales bacterium | reverse complement strand
GGCAGCGCCCGCGGGGTCCGGCTGGAGCCCGGCATTGACAGCCCCGGTGCGCTGGTAGTCAGCGATCCGCACCATGGCGTCGACCGTGATGCGCAGGCGGTTCTGGTCGTCTTCGTCAGGGTCATAGTGCTCCGCGACGCGCGAATAATAGCTGTAAGCCATGGCATCGTCGCGCGGAACACCACGGCCCTGGCGGTACATGTGCCCCAGGTACCAGTCGGCCACCACATTGCCGTCGTCTGCGGCGTTGCGGAACAGCTTCACCGCGCGGTCATAATTGCCATTCCGGTAGGCGCGCTTTGCCTTCTTGAGGTCGTCGGTCCAGAACGGGATCGAGATTTCGGGAAGCTTGATGTCGGGGGTGGCAGGCAGATAGGAATAAAAATCGGCAAGCGGGCCCTTGTCCTCGTCATCGGCGGCGGCGGCAGGAATCAGCAAGGCATAGATGGCGAAGATGGCGAGAACGGGCAGCAGCACGGGATCAAAGCCTAACGCCGTCCAACGCCTCATGCCGTGCGACACCCGAAGGATCACGATCTGTCAGGCTCCCCGGAACAAACGCGCCGGTCCATCGAACCGGCAAAGGCAGGGAAGGTGCATGACTGTCGACGCCATCTTTGTTTTTCTCACGCGGCACAGCCCGCTTCAAACCATCGCTAGGGAGCAATTTGGGCGGATAAAAGGTTGAGATTCGGGCGGAATTGGGCGACCGCCCACAAATCCGCGCGCTGTTGCATAAGTGCAACAATGGCGATGGCTAGACTGCCAGCCCGGCCCGCATCCCTTCGTAGACTGCTTCCTCCGCCGTGCGGGGGCTCAGCGCGTCTCCCACGAGGTGATGGGCCACCCGCATTTCCTCCAGAACCGCCACGAGGCCGTCTTCCTGCCGGTTCGGGGCGTTGACGACAAGGGTATCAACCTCCTCCATCGTCACCGCCTCTCGCGATGGCGTGTGGATGAAATAGGCGGTGCGCCCATCGGCGCCATAGAGCCTCAGCCACGGAATGACCTCCACCCCGAGGCGATGCAGCCGGGCGACGGTCTCGAAGCGGATATAGGTCTGGATGCTGGCGGCGGCGCAGTGGTGGTTGACGGCAAGCCGGACATGCGCCCCCTCGGCCGCCAGCTTCTCGGCGATGCCGCAGCCTGTCCAGTCGCCCATCCAGTCATAAACCACAACGCTGGACCCCGCCTCTGCACGGCCCGCAAGAATGTCCACCGCATGCACGAGCTGCCGGGCCTCCCCCTCGACGGGCGGCATGTGGGGCCTGGAACCCGCCGCCAGGATGACCGCGTCCGGCCGCTCGCGTTCAAGCAGCGCGCGCGTCACCTCGCTCCGCCGGTGGATGGTGACGCCGTAGCGCTCGGCCTCCGCCGTCAGGTTGGTGATGATGCCGCCGAACTCCGCCCGCTTCGGCAGCAGCTGGGCCAGTCGCGCCTGGCCGCCGGTCTGGGCCTCGCGTTCATGGAGGTGCACCTCATGACCGCGCTCTGCGGCCACCGCCGCTGCCTTCAGGCCCGCTGGCCCCCCGCCCACCACGATGATCTTCCTGCGGGTGGTGGCGCGAGGCTTCACTGCATACTGGAGCTCCCGCCCAGTTTCGGGGTGCTGGATGCAGGAGATCGGCAGGCCAAGCTGGAAATGTCCGATACAGGCCTGGTTGCAGCCGATACAGGCGCGGATATCGTCCGGCCGGCCAGCGCGCGCCTTGTTGGGCATCTCGGGGTCGGCGATCATGGCGCGGGTCATGCCGCACATGTCGGCAGCGCCGGAGGCCAGCACCTGCTCGGCAATCTGCGGCTGGTTGATGCGGCCCGCAACGAACACCGGCTTTCCGGTCATCTGCTTCACCTTCTGGGCAAAAGGCGCAACATAGCCATGGGCATTGGCCATGGACGGCACGATGTGGGCCGCACCCGACGCCGTGGCGGAGGTCCCGGCGATGACGTTGAGGTAGTCGAGGTCAGGGGCAAGAGCGCGGGCGATGGCGGCCGAATCATCCTCCACCAACCCGTCCTCGTCGTGTTCGTCGCCCGACATGCGCATGCCGAGGATGAACTCCTGCGGCACAAGCGCTCGAATCGCGGCAATCGCCTCCCGGGTGAAGCGCAGGCGATTCTCGAAGCTGCCGCCATACTGGTCCTGCCGGCTGTTGACCTTCGGATTCATGAACTGGGCGGGAAGATAGCCGTGGCTCGCCACGATCTCGACGCCGTCGGCCCCTGCCTCCGCCATGCGCCGCGCCGTCTCGCCGAAGCCTGCGATGATCTCGCTGATGAGCGGAACAGGCATTTCGCGCGGAATCACCTTGAAACGCTCAGACGGGGCATGGGAAGGCGCAAAGGCAGGTTGCACCACCCCATCGGGCCGCCCCAGCAGCTCCCGGCCTGGGTGGAAGAGCTGGACGAAAACCTTGGTTCCTTCCGCATGTATGGCATCGACCAGCCGCCTGAACGGCGCGATGCGGTCATCGGAGGTTCCCATCAACAGGGCTTCCGTGTAGCGCGCGGTCTCATGCACGCCGCCGACCTGGATGACGATCAGCCCGGCGCCACCGCGCGCCCTGGCACGCTGGTAGGCGATCAGCGCCTCGGACGGCAGACCTTCCTCGGGCAGGTAGGTATCGTGCCCGGTGGAGAAGATGCGATTGCGGAATTCAGTCGACTTGATGCGGTACGGTGAGAAGAGGTTCGGAAAAGGCATGATGCACTCATTCTAGCGCCGCACCTTTCACCCCGTCGAGTCTCACATCGAGCGTTCCTCATAGGCGATGAACCATTCGACCATCTCGGTCCACATGGCTTCGACCAGCGCGGGATCGACATTGTGGCCCCGCGCAAGAACCCGGACATGGT
>CAIYXE010000642.1 GCA_903930095.1 uncultured Hyphomicrobiales bacterium | reverse complement strand
GGCTTCGACCTCGTTCCCGAAGTGCTGAACGAGATGAAGAGCGGCTATGTGCAGGTGCAGGTGGACCAGCAGCCCTACATGCAGGGCTTCATGCCGGTGATGGAAGCCTACCTCTCGCAAAAGGTGGGCCTGTCGCCCGCCGACATTGACACGGGCCAGGGCATCGTGACGCCTGACCAGGTCGATGCGATCATGGAGCTCTCGAAGCAGGGCGTCCGCTAACGCGCCACGCAATCATCCGGCCGGGCTTCGTGGCCCGGCCGGTTCACACGCCCCGGGGTGAACGATGAAAAAATTCCTGAAGATCTACATGGAGCGGCCCGAACTTGCGGGCCTCGCCCTGCTGGTGCTGCTGACCATCTTCTTCCAGCTGAAGTCAGGCGGCGTGTTCCTCAACGGCACCAACCTGCAGGGCATGCTCAGCATCCTGCCGGAGATGACACTGGTGGCGCTGGGCGTCACCATCCTCATGATCTGCGGTGAGTTCGATCTCTCCGTGGGCTCGGTCTTCGCGCTCACCCCCATGGCCATCGCCATCATGCTGAATGGCGGCATTCCCTTCCCCGTGGCGCTGTTCCTCGGTCTGCTGCTGGCAGCAGGCATCGGCTTCGCAAATGGCTTCATCACCATTCGCTTCTCCATCCCCAGCTTCATTACCACGCTTGGCATGCTGTTCGTGGCGCGCTCTCTGACCGTTGATTTCCGGCGGCTTCCCGCCGCTGCTGCCCACCGATATTCCGACCTGGCTGTTCAGCGGCTTCGTGGGGCCGGGCAACGTGGTGCGCATGTCCTTCGTGTGGCTGGTGCTGATCGCGCTTGCATTGGCGGCCATGATGTCGCTCACCAATTTCGGCAACTGGATCAGGGCCACCGGCGGGCAGCTTGATGCCGCGGTGAACATGGGCATTCCGGTCAACGCGACCAAGATGATCTGCTTCATGCTGTGCTCTGTTCTTGCGGGCTTTGCCGGCCTCATCCAGGTTATGCGGCTGGGCTCACCACTCCCATCTCTTGGCGAGGGACTCGAGCTGCAGGCCGTAGCCGCCGCGGTGATCGGGGGAACATCCCTCACCGGCGGTATCGGCACGGTGCTGGGCGCGATCATCGGCGCGACACTCATCCGTGTCATCGACAACGGCCTCGTGCTGACCCGCGTCGATGCCAACTGGTTCAAGTTCGCCATCGGAATGCTGCTGATCCTGGCGGTCGTCTCCAACTCTTGGCTGCGCCGCACGGCGCGCCGCATCAAGCTCGAGGTCTGACATGACCGCACCCATTATCGAATGCCGCAACCTCGACAAGTGGTACTCGGGCGTCCATGCCCTCAAGAACGTAAATCTCACTGTGAAGCAGGGCGAGGTTCTGGGCCTCGTAGGCGACAACGGTGCTGGCAAGTCAACCCTCATCAAGATCCTGTCAGGTGTCCACACGCCCGACAAGGGCGAAATCCTGATGGAGGGGAAACCCGTCCAGATCCGCACGCCCAAGGCCGCGATGAACCTCGGCATCGAGACCATCTACCAGTACAATTCCATGGTCCCGACCATGTCGATCGCCCGTAACCTGTTTATCGGCCGTGAGCCGTTGCGCTTCTCGCTCGGCGGCTTCGGCATCATGGACCAGAAGCGCATGGCGCGTGAAAGTGTTGAGGCCATTGCCGACGTCGATCTGCACCTGCGCTCGCCCGATGCATTGGTGGGTGAGTTGTCCGGCGGACAGCGGCAGGGAGTGGCCATCGCGCGGGCCATGCATTTCAAGTCCAAGGTGCTGATCCTCGATGAGCCCACCAACCATCTCTCTGTCAAGGAGACGGACAAGGTGATCAGCTTCGTGAAGGGACTGAAGCAGCAAGGCATCACCGGCATCTTCATCAGCCACAACATGCATCATGTGTTCCAGTCCTGCGACCGGGTTGTGGCCATGGCGCGCGGCGAGATCGTGTTCGACAGTCCCGTGGGCAAGACCTCGATCGACGAGGTCCATGGCTATCTCTAGGTGGTGGCAGGTATGACGTCTAACGGGCTTTTGGGCAAGACGGCGCTGCTGACGGGAGCATTGGGCTCGCTCGGGCGGGCGCAGGCCCGCAAGCTCGCGGAGCACGGGGCATCGCTCCTGCTGCTTGACAGGCCCGGCATGGACGGCGGCGCGGCCTTCGCGGAGGAAATCTGCAAGGCCGGGGCCCCCTCCACCCGCTTCATTCCGCAGGACCTAGGCGATGCTGAGGGAGCCGCAAGCCTCGTCTCTGGCCTTGCGCATGATGCCGGGGGGATCGACATTCTGATCAACAATGCCGCCGTCATCGTGAACAGGCCGGTGAGGGCCGTCTCGCTTGCCGACTACGAGCAGCAAATGCGGGTGAATGCCACCGCCGCCTTTGCGCTGTGCCAGGCGGTAACCCCCGGCATGGTGGCGAAGGGCTATGGCAAGATCGTCAATTTCTGCTCACTCACGCTCAACGGGCGCTGGCAGGGTTATGTGCCCTATGTTGCGTCCAAGGGCGCGATGCTGGGGCTGACGAAATCCCTGGCGCGTGACCTCGGCGTCTTCGGCATACGGGTCAACGCGATCTCGCCGGGTGCGGTGGTCTCCGAGGCTGAG
>CAIYXE010000641.1 GCA_903930095.1 uncultured Hyphomicrobiales bacterium | reverse complement strand
GTTCGTGGAGACCAGCCCCGGCCCCGTGAAATATGCCGCGAGCCTTCTGGGCCTGTGCGAGCCGGAGGCCCGCCTTCCCA
Organism: uncultured Hyphomicrobiales bacterium; assembly: GCA_903930095.1. Taxonomy (GTDB): domain Bacteria; phylum Pseudomonadota; class Alphaproteobacteria; order Rhizobiales; family Aestuariivirgaceae; genus Aestuariivirga. The sequence continues at coordinate 7,009 of CAIYXE010000641.1, read as the reverse complement.
TGGTGCCGGTCGTCGATTCGACCAAGAAGGCCGTGCGTGAGGCGATGATCCATGCCGGGCTTCTGAACTGAGATGAGTTCAAAGAGCGGCGGCGCAAAGGCGTCGCGCAAGGAAGAAGGCATCAAGGTCATCTCGGACAACCGGCGTGCCCGGTATGACTATGAGATCCTGCAGACCTTTGAGGCCGGTATCGAGCTCAAAGGCTCCGAAGTGAAGTCGCTGCGGACGGGCCACACCAACCTGGGCGAGGCCTATGCCGCGATGAAGGGGGGTGAGCTCTGGCTCATCAACTCCAACATCCCCGAATACCGTGAGGCCAACCGCTTCAATCATGAGCCGAAGCGGCCGCGCAAGCTCCTCCTGCACAAGAGCGAGATCAACAAGCTGTCGGCGGGCGTGCTGAAGGAGCACCTCACCATCATCCCGCTCAAGATGTTCTTCAACAAGCGGGGCCGCTGCAAGGTGGACATCGCCTTGGCCCGCGGCAAGAAGCTTCATGACAAGCGCGAGACCATCAAGGAACGCTCATGGGACCGCGAGCGCGCCAGGCTGATGCGCGAGAAGGGCTGACCTCCATGGTCTTCATGCAGCACCTCCTCGGGCGGCGGATGCCCAACGCCGATCTCGAGGCGACATCGGGAAGCCCCGTCAATCCGGCGCGCATTCCCGGGCCCGCCGTCATCTTCTGCTATCCCTTCACCGGCAGGCCTGGCCACCCCAACCCGCCCAACTGGGATGATATTCCCGGCGCCCATGGCTCCACCCCGCAGGCGCTCGCCTATTCCGGGGCCTACGGCCATTTCCGCCGCTTGGGGGTGAAGCTCTTCGGCCTCAGCATGCTGGCCAGTGAATGGCAGCGTGACTTCGTCACGCGCAACAAGCTCACCTACCGGCTGCTCTCGGATGAGAGCCGCACCTTCCAGTCCGCCCTCGGCCTGCCGATGTTCGAGACGGGCGGCGCGCTGTATCTGCAGCGGCTCACCTTCATCCTGCAGGACGGCATCATCTCGGCGGTGCGTTTTCCCATCCCCGAACCGGAGAAGGATGCAGCGGAGGTGCTGGCGGTGCTGTCATAGGTCCTGCCCACGCGGGCGGATGAGGGCCTCTCACCGCGAGTTCAGATACGCCCGCACGCGCTGGAACACCTGACCGAACATCTCCGGCGTCAGAACGCCCGTATTCGTGTTGTAGCGTGAGCAGTGATAGCTGTCGAAAAGCCGCAAGGCCCCGATCTCATGCTCCGCCCCATGCGCGAAGGGATGGAGCGCTTTTCGGACCTCAAGCGCGCTCAGCACGCCGTCATGCGCGACGCGGCCCAGCGCCACGATGGCTTTCACCTCGCGCAACATGTCGATCCGTGTACGGAGAAATCCGTTGCAGGCCCTGATCTCTGCGGGCAGCGGCTTGTTCTGCGGCGGCACGCAGCGCACGGCGTTGGAGATCATCACATCCTTCAGCGCCAGCCCGTCATGCGGATCAGCACGGTAGACGCCGCCGGCGAAGCCGTATTCCTTCAGCGTCGCAAAGAGCAGGTCGCCCGCGAAATCGCCGGTGAAAGGGCGGCCGGTGCGGTTTGCGCCCTGCACGCCCGGCGCCAGCCCGACGATAAGCAGCCGCGCGCTGGCCTTGCCGAAAGAGGGCACGGGCGCGTTGAACCAGTCGGGATGCAGCTTGCGCTGCTCATGCCGGTACTGGACCAGGCGCGGGCAGAGCGGGCAGTCGCGCCCAGGCTCCGGCGATGGCTGCTTGTCAGATATCGGCGAAGTCCTCGAAGCTCTCGCGCGGGGCAGGGGCCGGGGCGCGCTCGCGCCGTTCGGACGGGTCGCGGCCGATCTCGTCGCGCAGGTCGTTGAGGTCGATGAACTGGTCGGTCTGGCGGCGCAGATCGTCGGCGATCATCGCGGGCCGCGTCGTCAGCGTGGAGATGACCGTCACCCGGCGGCCCTTGGCCTGGACGGCGGCCACCAGCGAGCGGAAGTCGCCGTCGCCGGAGAACAGCACGATGTGGTCGAGCTGGTCGGCCAGCTGCATCACGTCCACGGCGAGCTCGATGTCCATGTTGCCCTTCACCTTGCGGCGGCCCATGGCATCGGTGAATTCCTTGGCGGGCTTGGTGACCACCCGGTAGCCGTTATAGTCCAGCCAGTCGATCAACGGCTTGATCGGCGAATACTCGGCATCCTCCAGCAGGGCCGTGTAGTAAATGGCGCGGATCAGCCGCGAGCGTTTGCGGAAGAAGCCCAGCAGCCGCTTATAGTCGATGTCGAAACCCAGTGTCTTGGCGGTGGCGTACAGGTTGGAGCCGTCGATGAAGAGCGCGACGCGCTCATCCTGGTAAAAATGCATGTCTGAAAAACTCCTGCTCGTGTATGCCATGAATTTAGACACCCCCCCGGACCTGCTCAAGAAGAAATGATCCTGATCGCGCTCGGCTCCAACCAAAGCGGCCCCTGGGGAACACCCGGAGAGACGGTGCGCAAGGCCTTTGGCCGCCTCAACGGCGGCGGCCTGCGGCTCAGGCGCGCCTCGCGGCTCGTTTTCTCCGCGCCCTTCGGGGTCACCGGACAGCCGGCCTTCGTCAACGCCGTGGCGGAGGTTGAAACGGCGCTTGCGCCGGAAGCCCTGCTCGAACGCCTGCACCTCATCGAGCGGATGGCCGGCCGGCGCCGCACCCTGCGTTGGGGCCCGCGCACGCTCGATCTCGATCTGCTCGATTACCACGGGCTGGTGCGCAGGCCTCCGGCCAGGCCGGTGCTGCCGCACCCCGGCATCGCGGAGCGGATCTTCGTGCTGGCGCCCCTGGCAGAAATCGCCCCGCGCTGGCGCCACCCGCTCACGAGCCGCACCGCGGCCGGGATGCTGCGCCGCCTCGACCCTTCAGGACAGGGCGGCCTGCTTTAAGCCACGCTTAAGCAACGCCAGGTTATTCCCGTAAAGGTAGAGTAAACACCGGGTCCGACGATGATGGCTGACATCTTGAGGGCAGCGTTGGCGCTAGCCGTCCTTGTGCTCGCGGCGCCCGGCGCAGAGGCGGAGACATTCACGTCCGGAACCTTCCAGATCTTCGGCGGCATGGAAGGCAGCAGCGACGACGTAACCGCGGCACAGCGTGTGCCGGGCCCCGTGCCGGAGAATCTGCGCAGCCGTGTCATCGATTTTCCCTCACCTCTCGCGGAAGGATCGGTCCTCGTCAGGACGTGGGCCCGCCGGCTTTATTTCATCCTGCCCGGTGGCAAGGCCATTGAATACCACGTGGGCGTCGGGCGCGATGGCTTCACCTGGAGCGGCACGGACGAGATCAGCCGCAAGGCCGAGTGGCCCGACTGGCGCCCGCCGCCGGAAATGATCGCGCGTGAGCGGCGAAAGGGCCGCGACCTTCCCGCCTTCGTGCCGGGCGGGCCCGGCAACCCGCTGGGCGCGCGCGCCCTCTACATTGGCGACACCGCCTTCCGCATCCATGGCACGACAGAGCCGTGGAGCATCGGCCAGGCGGTGTCCTCCGGTTGCATCCGCATGTTCAATGCCGAGGTGATCGACCTTTATGACCGCGTGGCGCTGGGCGCCACCGTGGTGGTGGAGTGAGCAGTGCTGCCGGCTTCCCGCCAAAAATACCGGGAACGACCACCGCAGATAAACCCTCCCTTAACCTAAACGCGCCATTTTGGTTGTGTCAGTTTGTTGTGGAGTTCGGGGCATGTCGTCCAGTGATTGCCGTTCCGCTTGGGATCTCTCCAAGTCGAAGTTCCTTGTGTCTGCCGCCGCGGCGGTGATGCTGGCTGGTTGCTCGGCGGATGCCGACCGCTTCACCTCCAGCGGTGCTGATCCGGTGACCACGGCAAGTGTGCCCAACCAGGTGACCGCGGCCAACGTCGGGCTCGGCGACGAGGTCGTCTCGCGGCCCATCACCACGGCCCCCGCCCAGCCGCCGAGCTATGATTACTCAAGGTCCAACACCGCGCCCGCCTACCGGCAGCCCGAGTTGGCGGCCGTGCCGCCCGCCGCGGGTGGCGGCACCGTCACCGTCGGCCCCGGCATGACACTTTATTCGGTCGCGCGGGCCAACAATATCTCTGTTTCGGAACTTGCGGCGGCAAACGGCATCCAGCCGCCCTATTCGGTGCGCACCGGCCAGCAGCTGCGCCTTCCGGGCAGCGGCGGCACCCGCACGGCGGAAGCAGCGCCCGAGAGCTTCGCCGAACCCGAATCCACCCCCATCGTCGAGCCGAAGCCCGGCACGCCGGCCGCAAAGGCGCAGGAGCCGTTCAAGCGTGGCACCTCGGTTGCCGATGACGGCTCGGGCGCAACCCACACCGTGGCCTCGGGTGAGACGCTGTTCTCACTCGGGCGCAAATACGGCATCTCGCCCTTTGCCATTGCCGATGCCAACGGCCTGCCGAATGACGCGCAGCTCGCCATGGGCCAGCGGGTGAGGATCCCCGCCGGCGGCACAACCCGCACCGCCACTGCCCCGGCGCCCGCGCCTGACGCCGCTGAGACCGAGACAACCGCCGCACCGGAAACCTCCGCCAAGGCCATGCCCGCTCCCGCCGTGACGGAGGAGCCCGCTGCTCCCGCCGCCCCCGCCGGGCAGCAGGTTGCCGAACAGGCACCCGTCGCGGGTGCGCCAGGCTTGCGCTGGCCGGTGCGCGGCAAGGTCATCTCCGGCTTCGGCCCCAAGGCCAACGGCCTCAAGAACGAAGGCATCAACATCGCGGTGCCGGAAGGCACCTCGATCCGCGCCGCTGACAGCGGTGTCGTCGCCTATGCCGGCAATGAGTTGAAGGGCTATGGCAACCTGGTGCTGATCCGCCATGACAACGGCTATGTCACCGCCTATGCCCATGCCAAGGAGCTTTTCGTCAAGCGTGGCGACACGGTGAAGCGCGGCGACGTGATCGCCAAGGCCGGCCAGACCGGCTCCGTCTCCAGCCCGCAACTGCATTTCGAGGTAAGGAAGGGCCCAACCGCGCTCGACCCGATGAAGTTCCTGGCGTCCTCGACCGCCGCCAACTGATTTCTCTCCCAAGAGAAGTGCCTGACAGGGGCCCGGCGTCATCGCGCCGGGCCCTTGCCTTTTGGCCTTGATGCTTCATTCTCATCTGAGATTGTGGGAGGACATCGGATGATCACTGTGTGGGGCCGGCGGAACTCCGTCAACGTGCAGAAGGTGCTGTGGGCGCTGGAGGAACTCGACGTTCCCTACACCCGCGAGAATGTGGGTGGCCACTTCGGTGGCAATCGCGACGCCGATTTTCTCGCCATGAACCCGATGGGCCTCGTGCCGGTGATCCGCGACGGTGACGTGACGATGTTCGAGTCGAACGCCATCGTGCGCTATCTCGCGGCGAGGTTCCGCTCAGGCGTGCTCCGCCCCGATGAGCACCGCAGCCTTGCCATGGCGGAGCAGTGGATGGACTGGCAGCAACTCGCCTTCGCGCCGGCCGTGACCGCGATCTTCATGAACACCGTGCGCAGCCTGCCCGAAAATCGCAACGCACAGGCTGTTGCCGCAGCGGAGGCTCAGGCCACCCAGGCCCTGAAGGTCGCTGACGGCTGGCTCGCCCGCCATGACTGGTTTGCGGGCTCCACCTTCAGCTTCGGTGACATTGTGATGGGCGCCCTGCTTTGGCGCTACATGGGCCTCGACTGCGGCAAGCCAGACATGCCCCATGTGATGGATTGGTTCGACGCCGTACAGCGCAGGGAGCCTTTCCGCAACACCATCATGTCCGTGCCGCGCGCGAGGACGCTGGAGGAGTGGGGAAGGATCGAGAGGGAGACGGGGTGAGGGCGCGCGCCATTGGGAGGGCGGTTGAAGTCTATCACCGCGTGAGAGCGGGTTGATGTGAGATGCAATCGTTCCTATAATGAAAGAGTTGGCGATTTCCCACCTACCTACATGAACATCACCAAGAAAAGGTCCGTTTCCAAGACCGCTCGTCAGGCCTGCGAAACGCGTTGTGACAAAACATGAATGCCCCAAATCAACTCGATAAGTATGCACTCCTGGCCAAGGGCGTATTCGTACAGTATATGACCTCGCCTCAACGAATTCTGCAGCTGATTGACCGGCTGCGACCGGTGACCACCTTGCGTTATCTGATCCGGGTTGGCGGCGATGTGGACGGCGGCTATCTCATACCCGACGATGTGAAGGAGATATCGGCTTGTTTTTCTCCAGGCGTCGGACCGGTCGCTTCATTCGAGATGGATCTTGCGCGGAGATTTGGGATCGGGTCGCATCTTTCCGACTACTCTGTTGAGGCGCCTCCACAAGGGTTCTCGCCCGTCTCTTTTCAGAAAAAATTTATTGGGGCGTTCGAAAGCGACCAGACCACGACGATAGACAGCTGGATGGATGCAAAGGCCACCGAGGGTGACCTGCTTCTTCAGATGGATATTGAAGGAGGAGAATACACGTCAATTCTCGCGCTCAGTGAAAGGAACCTCAAGCGCTTCCGGATCATCGTTGTGGAATTCCATCACGTGGATAACTGGGCCGATCCGGCGTTCTTCGACATCGTTGATGCCGTGTTCACAAAGCTGCTGGCGCATTATCACGTCGTCCATACCCACCCGAACAACCATGCCGGAATGGTGAATATGGGTGGCATTCGGGCGCCACGGGTGTTCGAGATGACCTTTCTCAGGCGCGACAGGGCCTTGCCAACGGGTTTCCAGCACGTCTTTCCGCATTCTCTTGATCGTCCTTGTGATCCGAACCGCCCCGAACTGGTCCTGCCAAAGTCTTGGTATCTCAGCGCGGAAGAGTTGGCGCGCGGCGCCGGTGGTGATGTGCCCAGGCAGCCGGTCCCAGCGGAGATATTCGACAATATCTACAGGCTTGGCATGTGGGGCCGTGATGCGGCGGGTGATGCGACGTCTGGCTATTGTTCTCATGAGGATCACATCGTTGATCCCTACGTAAAGGGAATGCGTCAGTTATTGAAGGCACTTGGAAGTTCGAGAGTTGCGGATCTCGGCTGTGGTGACTTCAACATTGGAAGGC
>CAIYXE010000640.1 GCA_903930095.1 uncultured Hyphomicrobiales bacterium | reverse complement strand
CTACCAGATCGACCGGGTGATGGCGGCGCGCGAGGCGCTGGAGGCGATCATGACCGTGCATGGCGTGGATGCCGTGGAAAGCGGCGGGCGTCTGCGCTTCTTCATGCGCGACAGGGCGGCAACACTTGCGGCTTCAGCCGGCGCGCTGGTTGAGGTTGACGCGGAGCGGCCGCTCTACCAGCTGACGCGGGTGCAGGAAACGGAACTTCCCGCACGGCTGAAGCTTGCTTACCTGGAACCTGGCCTCGACTACCGGATCGCGGCGGTGGAGGCCACGCAGGCCGGAGGATCAAGCCGGCGCGACGTGATGATCGAGCTTCCCGCCGCCGTGACGCAGGCCGAGGCGCAGAAGCGGGCGGAGGTGAGCCTGCAGGAGGCGTGGTCGGCGCGCGAGACGGCTGAGCTGGCGCTGCCGCCGTCCTTCCTGGCGCTGGAACCCGGCGACGTGGTGAGCCTGGCGCTGGAGGATGGCCCGGTGCGGATCCGCCTTGAGGAGATTTCCGACGGGGCGTTCCGGAAGATCCGTGGACGGATGTTCGATACGGCGGTATTCACGCCCGCCGATGCGCCCCAGCGCGGCGAGGGCGCCACGGCGGCGGTGCTCTATGGCAGGCCCAGCGCGGTGATGCTCGACCTGCCGCTCGCCGCCGACGGCGCGCTGGCGCATGCGCCGTGGATCGCCGCGACGGCCAGGCCGTGGCCCGGCGCACTGGCGGTGAACCGGCGCACCGGATCGTCCGTCTTCAGGTTCAACCGGCTGATCGAGACGCGCGCCACGATGGGATTTATCACGCAGGCGGTGGCGGCAGGGCCGCTCCACGTCTTTGACCGCGGCGGCGTGATCGATGTGCAGCTGACGACGGGGGAGCTGTCCTCCGTCACCAGCGAGGAACTGCTGCAGGGCGCCAATGCCGCCGCGATCGGCAGCATGGAGACGGGCTGGGAGATCATCCAGTTCGCCCGTGCCGAACTCTCCGGCGCCAGGAGCTTCCGGCTGTCGCTGCTGTTGCGCGGCATCGCAGGCTCTGAGCCCGAGATGCTGGCCTTGCGGCCCGCGGGCGAGCGCTTCGTGCTGCTGGATGCGGCGGTGGTGCAGCCGCAGCTGACGCTGGCCCAGGGCGGCCTGGCGCAGGAGTGGCGCATCGGCCCGGCGCAATACGACCTGTCGCGGGCGCAGGCCCAGATCAGCCACCGCAGCAGGCGGCTGGGGCTGAGGCCCCTGTCGCCCTGCCACCTGGGCGCTGTCCGGCTGGGTGCTGATGTGATGTTCCGCTGGACGCGGCGCAGCCGCCTCGACAGCGACGACTGGGAAGAAGGCGACGTGCCGCTGGGCGAGGAGAGCGAGGCCTACCGTGTCGAGATCCTCCAGGGCGGCGCGGTCCGCCGCGGCGTGACGGTGACGGCGCCGCAATATCTCTATCCGGCGGCGGCGATTGCCGCCGACTTCGGCGCCGACCCTGGCGCCTTCAGCCTGCGCATCCGGCAGATCTCGACCGTGTTCGGACCCGGGGCCGCCTTGCAGAGGACGATCCATGCCTGAGACACCCTTGCTTCGACTGCCGCTTCTGGAGGCCGCACAGGCGCAGAAGCATGTGACCCACAACGAGGCGCTGATGCGGCTCGACTGGGCGATCCACCTCTCCGTCATCTCGCGGGCCGTGGCGGCACCGCCCGAAGGCGCAGCCGATGGCGCGCGCTACCTGCTGCCCGCAGCACCCTCCGGCGCATGGGCGGGGCAGGCGGGCCTGCTCGCCATCCTGCAGGGCGGGGGCTGGGTGTTCGAGCCGCCGCGCGCGGGCTGGCGGCTGTGGGTCGAGGACGAGCGGAAATTCATGGGCTTCGATGGCGCGGAGTGGCTGGACCTGCGGCAGGATTCGCCCTCCACGCCATCCAACCCCGGCACGCCGGCCGAGATCACCAGCCTGCCGCGCCTTGGCATCAATGCCACGGCGGACGAGGTGAACCGGCTTGCCGTTTCCTCGCCCGCGGTGCTGTTCAACCACCAGGGCGGCGGCATGCAGGTGAAGCTCAACAAGAATGCGGCGGGCGATACGGCGGCGCTGCTCTACCAGAGCGGCTTTGCGGGCCGCGCGGAAATGGGGCTGGCGGGCGACGACGACTTCCGCATCAAGGTGAGCGCTGATGGCACGCTGTGGCGGGACGCGATTCTGGTCGACCGGGCGACGGGGGCGGTGGCGCTGCCCAATACGCCGGTTCCCGCACCGCCGGTGCGGGAACTCTTCAACCAGTCGCTGACCCCCCAGGGGCCGGGCTTTGCGGTGGAGAGCTATCTTGCCGGCTCGCAGATCGTCATTCCCTCAGGCGTGTTGCGCGCCGGAACGCGCTACCGGCTGGCCTTCGACGTGACGAAAACGGCGGCGGGGATCGCCGCGCCGGTGATTGCGCTGCGCTTCGGGGTTGCAGGCGCGCTGGCCGACCCAGCAATCGCCACGCTGACGTTTCCGGCCCAGACCATGGCTGCCGATGACGGGCGCTTCACGCTGGATGTGACCTTCCGCAGCGTGGGTGCCGCGGCGGTGGTGCAGGCGGTGGCGGCATTGACCCATACGCTGGCCTCGACCGGGCTTTCCAACAGCCCCGGGCCCGTGCGGCGGGCAACCTCCACCGGCTTCAACAGCGCACTGGCGGGCGCGGTGATGGGCGTCTCGCTCAATGCCGGAAGCCTTGCGGCGTGGACGGTGTCGCTGGTGCAGGCAAATCTGGAGAATTTCGCCTGATGACAAGCCTCGAACGGGACGTGGGTGCGCTCGAGGCGCGCATGGAGACGGTGGAGCAGGAAATCCACGCCATGCGCAAGGACGTGCGCGAGATCCGCGATGCGCTGGTGACGGCGCGCGGCGGCTGGAAGACGCTGACCCTGGTGATCGGCTTCTCCGTCTCCTTCGGGGCGCTGCTGTCACGGGTGTTTCCGCTGCTGATGCCACCCAGATTCTAGCACTGACAATACAGGAAAAAAATCATGCACATGACGGAAGAAGGGCTGGCCCTGATCCGGCACTTCGAGGGATTTCGCGCCGAGGCCTATCGTTGCCCGGCGGGGGTGTGGACCATCGGCTATGGCCATACCGCTGAGGCCGGGCCGCCCGCGGTGAAGCCCGGCATGCGGATGAGCGAGGCGGAGGCCCGCGCGGTGCTGGCGCGTGACGTGGACGCCTTCGCCAGCGCGGTGCGCGCCGGCCTGACGCGGGAGGTTTCGCCAAGGCAGTTCTCTGCACTGGTGAGCTTTGCCTTCAACGTGGGGACGGGTGCGTTCGCCAGATCCTCCGTGCTGAAGGCGGTGAATGAGGGGCGCCTCGATGCTGTGCCTGGCCGCCTCAAGCTGTGGGTGAAGGCCAGGGGCCGGGTGCTGCCGGGCCTCGTTCGGAGGCGGGCTGCCGAGGCTGCCATGTTCGCCGCCGCGCCTGCTGCTGCGCCGCCGCCGCCGCGCGAGGCCGGGGGCTGGTGGCTTTCCGGCCTCATCGCCGCGCTGGTGAGATTTCTGTTTGCGAAACGGGAGAAGAAATGATGGTGCTTGCAACCGGAATGGCCGCGAAGCTGGCCGTGGGGCTCGTCAACGGGCCGCTGATGAAGATCATCGAGGCGCATGTGGCCGACCAGGCGCTGCGGCGCAAGCTTGCTGCCGAGATGGAGCAGCAGGTGCTGGCGCACCTGACGCGCTCGGCGGAACTGGGCCAGGCCGTGGTGATGGCCGAAGTCCAGTCCGAGCACTGGCTGAGCCGCAGCTGGCGGCCCATGCTGATGCTGCTGCTGATGGGATTCTTGCTGCTCGCCGGGCTGGTGCTGCCGCTGGCCGACGTGATTGCCGGCGGGCCGGTTCCGTTCCAGCCGCGCTGGAACATGCTGCCGCAGGGTTTCTGGGACTTTCTCGCCATCGGCATGGGCGGCTACATCGGCGGGCGGTCGCTGGAAAAGGTGGCCGGGGCCGTGGCGGCCGTGGCAGAACGCAAACCACCGCCGCGCAAGCGCCGCTGAACCCATTCATGCAGGGTTCAGCTTGCGCGGCCTAGAAGCAGCGCATGAAAGGTGTGGTGCCATGCGAAAGATAAAGCTGTTGAGTGCGGCTGCAATCAGCCTGTCGGTTGCGCTGGGCGCGCTGCCGGCGGGCGCGCAGGAACAGGGCGGCGGCTATGAAGAGGGCGGCCTGCCGCCGTCTGCCGCCGTCAAGCGCGCCGTGGAGGCCTATCCGGATGCGAAGCCGCTGGGCGTCAAGCGCCAGGGCGGCATCTATGTTGTCAGGCTCCGGCAGGATGGTACGATCATCCAGGTGGGCGTCGACCCGGCGACGGGGGACGTGTTCCCGCTCAATTGAGGGTTCACCGGGGGAGACGGCATGCGCATACTCGTCGTTGAGGATGATCCGGACATCAGCCGGCAGCTGGTCGCCGCGCTGCAGGACCAGGGCTATGTGGTCGACGCCGCGAAGGACGGCGAGGAGGGCCATTATCTGGGCGACACCGAGCCCTATGACGCGGTGGTGCTGGACTTGGGCCTTCCGATCATCGACGGGGTGAGCGTGCTTGAGAAATGGCGCCGCGCCGGCCGCAAGATGCCGGTTCTGATCCTCACCGCGCGGGACCGCTGGAGCGACAAGGTGGCAGGCTTCGACGCGGGCGCCGACGACTATGTGGCCAAGCCCTTCCACATGGAGGAGCTGCTGGCGCGGGTCCGCGCGCTGCTGAGGCGGAGTGCCGGCCATGCAACAAGCGAGCTCAGCGTGGGGCCGGTGATGCTCGACACCAAGAGTGCGCGCGTCACCGTCAACGGCATGGCGGTGAAGCTTACCTCGCTGGAGTTCCGGCTGCTGGCCTATCTCATGCACCACAAGGGCAAGGTGGTGTCGCGGACCGAGCTCGTCGACCATCTTTATGACCAGGACTTCGACCGCGATTCGAACACCATCGAGGTTTTCGTGGGCCGCCTGCGCAAGAAGCTGGGCGTGGACGTGCTGCACACGATCCGCGGCATGGGCTATTGCCTGTCCGAGCCGGACAATGCGGCCTAGCTCGCTCTCGGGCAGGCTGATCCTTTCCTCCGCGGTGGTCAGCGTCGTGCTGCTGGCGCTCACGGGCATGCTGCTGGCGGGCCTGTTCACCGCCGCACTCGAACGCAACTTCGACCAGCGGCTGCGCTCCGTGCTCGACGGCATTCTGGCGGGTCTCGAAGTTGATGGTTCGGGAACGCCTAGGCTTGCGCAGGGCCTTGCCGACCCGCGCTTCGGCCTGCCCCTGTCCGGCTGGTACTGGCAGGTGGTGCCGGAGGAAGGCGGCGCGGGCGACCTCGCATCCGCCTCTCTCCTCGAACAGCGGCTGGCCGTGCCGGATGGCGCCGCGCGCGACGCCAATGGCGCGGCCGCCTTCTACCTCACCGACACCGCAGACGTGAGCCTGCGCGCCATCGAGCAGAGCTTCACGCTGCCGGGCAGCGCGCGGCGGTTTTCCGTGCTGGTGGCGGGGAACTTCGACGAACTCTCCCGCGAGGTCAGGAGCTTTACCGGAACGCTGGTGGCGAGCCTCGTGCTGCTGGGGGCCGGGCTGGTTCTGGCGACACTCGTGCAGGTGCGGTTCGGGCTGCGGCCGCTGCGCGACATGCAGGCCAGGCTGGCAGACATCCGCCAGGGCAGGACCGATCAGCTGCAGGGCAGCTACCCCTCGGAGATACAGCCCGTTGCGGACGAGCTGAACCTGCTCATCCAGTCCAATGTGGAGATCGTGGAGCGGGCGCGCACCCAGGTCGGCAACCTGGCGCATGCGCTGAAGACGCCGCTCAGCGTGCTGACCAACGAGGCGGCGGCCCAGCAGGTCCCGCTCGCCGCCAAGGTGCGTGAGCAGGCGGAGGTGATGCGGGGCCAGGTGAACCTCTATCTCGACCGCGCCCGGCGCGCCGCACGCGCGCAGGGCATCGGCGCGGTGACCGAGGTGAAGCCGGTGCTGGAGGCGCTTGCCCGCACGCTGGAGCGCATCAACCGCGACAAGGCCATTGCGATCAGCCTCGAATGCACGCCCGGCCTCAGGTTCAGGGGCGAAAAGCAGGACCTGGAGGAAATGGTGGGCAACCTCCTCGACAATGCCTGCAAATGGGCGGCAGGAAAGGTTGCCCTGTCAGCAGCACCCGCGCCCGGACCCGCCAGCGCGGGACGGACCTTCCTGGTGATCACCGTTGCGGATGACGGGCCGGGCCTTCCCGCAGAGCAGCGCGCCCAGGCGCTGAAACGTGGCCAGCGCCTCGACGAGACGAAGCCCGGTTCGGGCCTTGGCCTGTCCATCGTTGTTGAAACTGCCGGAATGTACAATGGGAGCGTGCATCTGGATACGGCATCACTGGGTGGTCTCAGGGCTGAACTGACCTTGCCGTCGGCCGCCTGATCACTATTGGCCTGAAAAATACCCGTCGGCAGCAACCAGTGTTTGCGCCCAGACGGAAACAGGATTATAAGGTTGCAATTGCCGCGGTGGACTCACTCTGACCCAGAGGGCAGTTTACCGGGTATCTTTGATTGTATTATCGAATGTATCGTCCGTTGATCCCCCCGGTCTCGGGCGACACTGAAGGAGGGCGGGCCACGCTGGCCCGCCTTTCGTTTCAGACGGCCTCCGCCGCTGCAGCCTCGATCACCGGGATGCCACGTTCACGATAGGGCGTGCGGCCATAAAAGGCGCGGTAGCACTTCGAGAAGTGCGAGGGTGATGCAAAACCGCAGGCCAGCGCCACGTTGATAACGGACATGTCGGTCTGCAGCAGCAGCGAGCGGGCCTTTTTCAGGCGGAGCTCCAGGTAATAGCGCTTGGGCGAACGGTCCAGATAGCGCCGGAACAGGCGCTCGAGCTGGCGGGTCGACAGGCCGGCCTGCTTTGCCAGAAGCGAGGGGGAGAGTGGCTCCTCCAGGTTTTTTTCCATTTCCTCGATGATGCCGACGAGCTTGGGGTGCCGTGCTCCGATTCGCGCCGGCAGCGACATTCTCTGGTGCTCGCTGTGGTGGCGGATGGGCGAATGGAGAATGCCCTCGGCCACGGCAGAGGCAAGCTCCGGCCCGTGCTGGCTGGCAATCAGCGTGAGCATCATGTCCAGCGCGGTGGTGCCGCCGGCACTGGTGAAGCGGTCACGGTCGATCTCGAACAAGCCGCCCGTGGCATCGAGTTCCGGGAAGGCTTCGGTGAAGCCAGGCAGGTTCTCCCAGTGGATGGTGCACCGGTAGCCGTCGAGCAGGCCTGCCTCCGCGAGGATATGGGCCCCCGTGCACACGGCGCCGATGTCTGTGCCCTTGCGCGCAACCTTGCGAAGCCAGGCCACCAGACGCTTGTCGGTGTGGTGCTGCACGTTGAGGCCCGCGCAGACGAGGATCGTCGAGGTTTCGGGAATGGCTGAGAGATCACCGTCCACCATGGCGAGAATGCCGTTGGAGGCAGCCACCGGCTGGCCGTCCACCGAATGCATGGACCATTTGTAGAGCGCCTTCTCCGACAGGCGGTTGGCGATGCGGAGCGGCTCGATCGCCGAGGTGACCGGCATCATGGTGAATTCCGGCACCATGACGACCGCGAAGTGATGGGGGAGTTGCTTGGGTCGGTCGCCGAACATGGGCGATGCTCCTGTTTGGAGTCTTCTTGCGCAGAACTGCGGCATTGTCCAGAAGCGCCATGCCGCATGTGAAAAACGACACAGCCTGAAAGCGGCGGTCGCATTCGTAATGGCCCTGTCGCAAACATTCGGGCAGCCTGCCGGCACGGGGCGCAGAGTGTGAGCCGTCCGAAACCGGAGCCCTGATCGATGAACGCCCCGCTTGCCTCACCCAGCCTGCCGCCCGCCGAAGCCACAGCCTCCTTTCTCGGCCTATCCTCCATCGAGATCACGCCGAAGCAGATCGAGAAGCTGGCCCTGCTGAAGGAGAAGCTGCAGCCCGGCAGCCGCGTGTTCATTGCGCTGATCGATGCGGGCGACCTTGCAGGCCAGATCGAGGCGGTGCGCCAGCTCAAGGCCAGTGGCTTCGACCCGGTGCCGCATGTGCCGGCCCGCTTCGTGAAGGATGAGGCGGATCTGCG
>CAIYXE010000639.1 GCA_903930095.1 uncultured Hyphomicrobiales bacterium | reverse complement strand
TGCAGCACCATTTGGAAAACAAGCCAGCCCAGGCGGGGCGAAGGCGGCGAAGCACTGCGCGGACCGGAGAGGGCATGTTCATGCGGCGGGCTCCGCGGACGCGTTGTCCGGCCTGTGATCCGGCATGGGCCCGTAGACATCGGGCCGCAGGACGGCCAGCGCGAGGCCGGTCGCATGGGCGATGCGGCGCGCCAGCCGGGCCGAGGGCTGGCGCTCTCCTCTGACGATGCGGGTGATGGTGGAAGGCTGGACGCCGAGCTCTTTCGCCAGCGCCGAGGGCGTCTTGCGGCTGTCCTTGAGGTAGTCGCGCAGCTGGGTCATGGACGATTAATGACAAATAGGCAATATCGTGTCAATGACTTTCTTGGCCTATTTGGCTCTTGCACTGGACGGGGCTTGTCTGCATATATTTTGCCAACATGGCAACGAATGCACCACCGAATCAGATCGCCGCTGTACGCAAGCGGGTTGGACTGAAGATCGAGGAACTCGCCGAGAGGGCCGGGTTGTCGACCACTTATGTCTGGCGCATGGAGCGCGGTGAGCGGAACGTCTCGCTGAAGAACCTGCAGAAGCTGGCCGATGCTCTGGGCGTCGCGCCCAGCGATCTTATCGAGTCGAATCCCGTTGCCGATGTGCCGATCCTGTCGTGGGTCAGCGCCGGAATGATGGCGCGCGACGATGTCCAGCAAGATGTGGTCGGGGAGATCCGGATGTCCGATCTCGATCCGCGCGGCGAGTGGATGGCACTTCGGGTCGAGGGCGACTCCATGGACCGCATCTCGCCGCCGGGCTCCCTGATCCTTGTCGACCTGACCGACAAGGCCCTTGTTCCCAACGCCTGCTACATCATCACGGATGGCGACAGTCAGGCGACCTACAAGCGGTTCCGCTCCAATCCGCCGCGCTTCGAGCCTGTCTCCACCAACCCCTCGCACCAGCCCATCTTCCCGGACGGGGAACCGGCTGTCATCGGACGTGTCAGACGCAGCCTGATTGACATGTAGGATTGAGGTCTGGCCCGCCGCAACCGGGCCCCTCGCTCAACGACCCCACCCGTACAAGCGCGCCCTGTGACTTCGCGGATAACGGCGTGGCCCAGCTGCTGATTGCCGTGCCAGAGTCCGCCGGCAATCCGCCGCCTGGCCCTTGCCGCGAACAGGCAGACCGTCCCCACAATTCCCCCTCCCTTCCCCTCCCGAGCCTGCTGGGCGCTACGGCCCATTATGCCTAAATGGCGAAACTCCGTAGGCTGATGTTTCAAAGGCGAGGCGAGAACATTTAAAGAACTAAATGCCTGGAATCGCTTAATTTTCAAATAAATTCGCCTATATGGCTATTATTTTATTGACGATTTATTGCCTATTTGGCATGTTCTGGCTTCTCTCAGACGGAGACGCCCCATGCCAGCCACACAACGCCTTCTCGTCCAACCAGGCTCTGCCGGTGATTGCCTGAACCTGCCCCCGCACCTTGCCCAATATCTGGGCAAGGACGGCGACAAAGACCTGACGCCGGCCGCCAGAAGGCGTGTGGTCGTTCTCCTCCTGTGGTCTCTGAAGCGACTGGACACCTGCGACATCGCCGAGATGCTCGAGATCCATGAGGCCGAGGTCGAGCGCATCATCCACGCCGACCGCGAGGCGCGGCGCAAGGCAGCGGTCGCGGCATGATCGCCACCCTCGCCCTCGAAACCGAGGCTGCTCCCGCGCCCATGCGGCGGCCAACACCCGTCGCGGTGCTTCATGCCTGGCATGCGGCGGCGCTGCGCGGCCTCGGTCCTGCGAATGACGGCACACCCCGGTGCGGTTGGTACAAGCGACGCCTCGTCCGCGGCGGGGTCTTCGTCCCGGCCCGCATCTGGATGGTCCAGGACATCTGCCCGGAAACCGGCGAGCTCCTGTCCGACGAGGCCCTCCGCTGTGAGGTCAACGGCTTTTCCGCCGATCCGGAAGAGGCGTAGACCTGGATATCAGGCCATCCGGTGACGGAACAGGAATTCCGCTACCTCGCCGCGCGCATCGATGTCGCGATCCGGCACGAGCCGCATGATCCTTTCGCCATGCCGTCACGGCCCATCGACCTCAACC
>CAIYXE010000638.1 GCA_903930095.1 uncultured Hyphomicrobiales bacterium | reverse complement strand
CGACGGCGAGGTGCGTGTGCGGGTGACCAAGCCCGAGGACGTGGAGAAGGCCGAGACCCAGCTCAAGACCCTGCTGAGCCCGCTGGAAAGCGGCATGTTCAGCGCGGGTGGCGCGGTCAACCTGTTCGAGCTCAAGCGCGATGGCCAGCAATTCACCTTCTCCTTCTCGCCCCAGGGCCTCGATGCCAAGATCGCGCTGGCCGTCAGCCAGAGCCTGAGGATCGTCGAGAATCGCGTCAATGCGCTCGGCACCTCGGAGCCGGTCATTCAGCAGCAGGGCAAGGACCGCATCGTGGTCCAGCTTCCGGGCGTTCAGAATCCGGATCAGGTGAAGAGCGTCATCGGCCGCACCGCCAAGCTCACCTTCCAGCTTCTGTGCGAGGCCCAGCCTGCATCGACCGGCGAGAACCCGCCGCCCGAGTGCCAGTCCTTCCCGTTGAAGGATAATCCAGAGCGTGAGATGTGGGTGCAGTCCTCCAGCCGTGCCACGGTGGACGGTGGCGACCTGGTGGATGCGCGCGGCTCCTTTGGCCAGAACAACGATCCCGTCGTGTCCTTCCGCTTCAACACCCAGGGTGCTGACCGCTTCGCCCGGCTGACGCGTGACAATGTCGGCCGCCCCTTCGCCATCATCCTGGACGAGACGGTGGTGAGCTACCCCAACATCAATGAGCCGATCCTCGGCGGCTCCGGGCAGATCTCCGGCAACTTCACGGTGGAGGAGACGAATGATCTCGCCGTGGTGCTGCGCTCGGGCGCGCTGCCCGCCAAGCTGACGATCGTAGAAGAGCGCACTGTGGGCCCCAGCCTCGGGTCGGACTCGATCCGCGCCGGTGTCTTCGCAGCGCTCATCGGGCTGGCGCTGGTGCTCGCCTTCATGATCTTCGGCTATGGGCTGTTCGGGATTTTCGCCAACGTCGCCTTGCTGGTCAACCTTCTGGCGCTCATCGCCATCATGTCCTTCTTCGGCTTCACGCTGACGCTGCCCGGCATCGCCGGCATCGTGCTCACCATGGGCATGGCGGTCGACTCGAACGTGCTGATCTATGAGCGCATCCGCGAGGAGTGGCGCAATGGCCGCTCGGCGCTCAGCGCCATCGAGACGGGATTCAAGGCCGCCCTCGCCACAATCTGGGACGCCAACCTGACGACGCTCGTCGCGGCACTGGCGCTGTTCGGCGTGGGCTCGGGGCCCATCCGCGGCTTCGCGGTAACGCTGTTCATCGGCATCGTGACCACCATGTTAACCGCCTTCGCCTTGACCCAGTTCATCGTCGCCGTCTGGGTGAAGTACCGTCGGCCGAAGGAGGTCCCGCTCTAGGGCGGGAGACATTCCATGAAGGGCATCCGCCTCGTACCCGACGACACCAAGATTCCGTTCATGCGGTTCAGCCGCTTCGGCTATTTCCTGTCCGGCATCCTGTGTGCGGCCTCGCTTCTGCTGTTCTATTTCAACGGCCTCAACATGGGCGTGGACTTCAAGGGCGGCACGGTCATCACCATCCGCACCGAGCAGGTAGCCAACCTTGACGAACTGCGCTCCACCATCAACGGCCTCGGCCTGGGTTCGGGAGAGCTGCAGGAGTTCGGCTCGCCCAACGACGTGTTGATCCGCATCGGCACGCAGGAGGGCGGCGAGGAGGCCCAGCAGGCGGCCGTCAATAAGATCAAGGAAGCGCTGGGGCCGGGCGTCGAGTACCGCAGCGTTGACGTGGTTGGACCCAAGGTATCGGGCGAGTTGACCCAGCAGGGCATCCTCGCAGTGGTCGTGGCGATGTTCCTGGTGCTGGTCTATGTGTGGTTCCGCTTCGAATGGCAGTTCGCGCTGGGCGCCGTCGCGTCCCTCATGCATGACGTGATCCTCACCATCGGTCTGTTCAGCCTCCTCGGCCTCGAGTTCAACCTCTCGATCATCGCCGCCATTCTCACCATCATCGGCTATTCGCTGAACGACACGGTGGTGATCTATGACCGCATCCGCGAGTTCCTGCGCAAATACAAGTCCATGCCCTTCGCCGATCTCATGGACTTCTCCATCAACTCCGTGCTGCCGCGCACGTTGATCACTTCCGTCTCGGTGCTGCTGGCGCTGGCCTCCCTCTATATCTGGGGCGGCGAGGTCATCTCGGGCTTCACCTTCACCATGATCTGGGGCGTCATCGTCGGCACCTACTCCTCCTTCTTCATCGCCACGCCCATCCTGCTGCTGCTCGGCACCCCGCGTGACAGTCAGAAGACGGCGGAGGCAAAGGCGGCCGCCGCCGCTAGGCCGTGACGGCGCATTTCCCGGGAAGAGCCGCCATTGAAGGCTACGGTGCAGGCGGCTTCAGCTTCGCGCAGATGTCGCACCGCGGTGCCATCCTTGCGCTTCCGTCTGGTGTCTATGCATGGAACCCGGATCCCGCCGCGCTGACTCCCGCCGATTTCGCGATGGTGCTGGCCGAGCGGGAGGAGATCGATCTTCTCCTCATCGGCATGGGTCCTGCCATGGCCCGCCCGCCGCGCCCCGTGCGGGACGCATTCGCCGCCGCTGGCCTCATGTATGATGCGATGGCGACCGGCCACGCGGTGGCAACCTACAACCTGCTCCTTGAGGAAAGGCGCCGCGTGGCGGCAGCCCTCATCGCGGTGGATTTCGGCAGATGAGCGAGGTCCAGGAGATCGTCCGCGCCCATGACCGCGACCGCTACCTCTCGACCCTCTTCGCTCCCGATGGCAAGCGGCCGCATCTTCTGGCGCTTTACGCCTTCAATGCCGAGGTCACCCGCATCCGCGATCAGGTGAGTGATCCGGGCATCGGCCTGATCCGCCTGCAATGGTGGCGCGACACGCTGGAAAATGGGGCGGCCCAAGGTCACCCGGTGGCGGAGGCACTGCTGTCCACCATCCGCGATTTCGCCCTGCCGGTCGAGGCGCTCACCGATCTCCTCTCCGCGCGCGAGTTCGATCTCTATCAGGACCGGATGCCGGGCCTCACTGAACTTGAGGCCTATCTGGGCGAGACATCCTCCCGCCTCATCCAGATGGCGGCGATGATCCTCGACCGCGCGGCTGCTCCGAAGGCCAGCGAAGCGGCGGGCCTCGCGGGCGTGGCGCACGGTCTGGCGAAAATCCTCGCCGACCCCCGCCACCGCGCTCCGTTTCTGCCGCCGGACATGGATGTGACAGAGGCAATCGCGCACGCGCAGAAGCGTCTTGACCAGGCACTGCCGCTGCTGACCGCACTTCCGAAGAGCGTGTTGCCGGCATTCCTGCCGCTGAGCCTGACTGCGGGAGATTTGAAAACCATCGCCAAAACACCCGGCTCGCCCCGCCTGCCGGCACCGCTGAGGCGTCAGATGACGATGTGGTGGACGGCGCGGAGGTGGGGGTGATGCTTCCATCCTAAACGCCGTCATCCCGGCGAAGGCCGGGATCCAGCTATGGGCCGTTATTGCGTGGAAGGAAAGCTGGATCCCGGCCTTCG
>CAIYXE010000637.1 GCA_903930095.1 uncultured Hyphomicrobiales bacterium | reverse complement strand
GGCACCCAGACCTCCGTATCCGAAAAGCTTCATTTGATCTATGCCGACATCATCCATGATGACGAACAGAATGTTCGGTTTCGTGGCGGACATCGCCGGCAACGCGTCGAGACCAGTCAAAATAGCAATGACCGTGGCAAGCGTTCCAAACATCCGTCTCAGCATGAGTATCGCTCCTGCATATTCTTCATTGAGTTCCAATTCGACCCAGGGCGTCTGGGTCAATTCGCTGTTCGGGCCACTCACTTGCATGAGCGCCCAAGGTTCTGCACGATTGTCTGGCGATCATCAAGATTAGTGTAACCATCCTGATTGACGTCATACCAGCTTGATCCGGTTGTAAGCCTGCGCAACTGCTCGAAGTTGAGAAGGTCGGTGGCGTTTACCACGCCGTCATCGTTTCCGTCCCCGGGGCAAGTGGGCTCCGAAGCAAGGACTTCATTCATGTAAGTACTAAGCTCATTGAACTTCGTCTGTTGTATATCGGAGTACGGTTCTTCGATGAGCAACTCTTCCCGGTCGAGCAGGGGAAGCGGTTCATCTTGATTGACGACGTACAATTCATCAACACCTGAGTCTACACAGGCGTCCCCGATGTAGTCCTTCTTCTCGTTTCGCACGAGCTTGAAGCCGCTCACATCTCGCACGCCAATCGAGGTGAGCGGCTGCACGCTGACGGGCGATCCACCAATCGAGTTGACCCACTGCTGCACTTCACAGCAGTGGGTAAATGCGTGAGGGATAGAGTAGGGATCACCATTGACACCAGGATAAGTTCCTGTGGCACCTTCGCCGAACCATATCCCGCCGTTATCCTCGCATACGCTCTTTGTGACCGGAATATGAGAACAGGAGTTTGCAAACTGGCAGGGACCATTGATGCTGCCATTGGCCTGAATGTTGGGGCCAACCAGCGTGAAGTCACGTTTGCGGATGCTCGGCATGCTGATGTTCTTGAAATAGGGGAGCATTGCTACGGAGTCCACGGGGCGTGGATTGTTCCGGCGTACATCTCCGCCACCTAGCGTCGCAACAAACTCATAAAGATCCGCAATATTGACCATGGCAGTCACCTCCCCGCCAGGCGTCTTGACAATGGGCCCCGCCACCATCATCGGGGTCCACACGCCCGTCTGATAGGCAGTGCCCTTTGAGCGAGCACCATCGAAAGGCAACCGGACCTGCGTGCCAAGAGATCCGTTGTCATTCACGTAGATGACAACCGTATTGGCAGACGCAGCCGTCAGCGCGAGCCGTCCGTTCCTCTTTGTGGCCAGTCCGGTTTTCAAGAACAAGCGCTCAAGCTCCGAATCCATGCCCTGAATCATCTGGTTGGCGAGAACGATGCCATCCAGCACCGAAGCCGGATCGAGGCCGTTGCTGTCCTGGGCATCAACTGGCAGCGTTGATACCGGTGGGGCCTGCATCGGGGTATGGACCGACGCAAGCGCCACTGTGGCGAACCATCGCTTGCGACCTCTCTGCTGCTTATTGATCCAGGAGATTGCCGCATCTGTCTGTTGAACGTTGCGGAAAGTGCGCGCCCGCGAATCTGTCGGCGGGACCTCATAGACCCGGCCACCCTCATTGATGACCAGTGGCGACACGTAGTGTGCGCTCAAGGTTGAGAAGCCAAGCCCATCGGGTCCCGTTGCGCTGCAGGCCGCCTCTGGAACGAAGATGCCACCCGAATCGCGACACGCTCGGCCTGCGGGGTTCTTGGCAAGTGGTTCTGAGGACAGTGGCTTGCAACGGCCAGAAGGAGCATAGCACGCCCCCCAGTCTGCGCCCCCATTGCGTTTGCCCGGCACATAGCCCTGCACGTAAGTACCTACTGGTCCAACGCCACCTGCTGTGGTGTCTATGGTTTCCGGGTCACCTGAATCATCAAGCCAGCCGCTAAAGTAATCCCAGCCCAAGGCATTCGGCATGCGAAGCCCATAAGGATTTTTGCCCTGAAGACCGATGTGGAATTTTCCAAACAGTGCTGTCTGGTAGCCAACCCTCGACATGATCTTGGGGAGAGTGTTCTCGTAGGGAGAGATCATCGAGTTTGCGAGATCAGAGGGACCAAGAGCTGCCCGCATGTTCGTGCGGAACGGATAGCGCCCAGTGTAGAGTACACCGCGCGCTGTTGAGCAAGCTGGCATTGTCCACGCATTCGAGAAAGACAGGCCGGCATCGGCGATAGACTGAAGAGTCGGTGTCGCGGGTGCAGACCGTCCACCATAACCAAACGTCCTGATCTGATCTATGCCTATATCGTCAGTCACGACCAGGAGAACATTGGGCTTCGGAGATAAAGACGAGTTGGCTGACGCTGGTAGAGATGAGGCGAACAGTCCGACACCGCAGGTGAGAGTTGCGAGAACAAATGTGAGCAGGATAGAGCAAGTCGTCCTCATCGGTTTCTCTCCAACTCTAGTTCATTCCAGCTTCGTCCTGATCCTCCCCCCTAATTATGTCAGGCGAGGTATTGAATTCTAGTCTATTGCTGTCTGATCTGCTTATCAATCAACT
>CAIYXE010000636.1 GCA_903930095.1 uncultured Hyphomicrobiales bacterium | reverse complement strand
CGCGCGATTGTTGTTGGCTGCCGGAGCAAGAGTAGCCATCACCTCAACAACTGATCGGATCCATGACAGGCTCGCCGAGCTGGATGTTGGTCTCGACCGAGCCTTTGCCCACCCCGCCGACTTGACCAAGGCGGGCGAGGTCGCGGGTTTCGTTGCTGCGGTCAGGAGCCAGCTGGGTGACATTGACATTCTCGTCAACAATGCCGGGATGACCCAGGTTGGCGGCGACGTTCCGGGCGGCAGGCTTGCTGAGATATCGGAAGCAGGGTGGGACTATGGGATAGAGATCAGCCTGAAGACAACATTCCTCATGACCCAGGCGGTCTTGCCCGGCATGATGGCGAGGCGATATGGGCGGATTGTCCAGATGTCGTCAGTTACTGGTCCGTTGGTCGGAATTGCCGGCAGTTCGGCTTATGCGGCGGCCAAGGCAGGCATGCTGGGGATGACGCGTGCAGTTGCAATCGAAGTCGGATCTTTCGGAATTACCGTGAACTGCGTAGGGCCCGGGTGGATTCAAACTGGCTCCAGCTCCGAGGCAGAGATCGTGGCCGGCCGCCACACTCCTGTAGGACGCCCCGGTACGCCAGAGGAAGTCGGTCACGTGTCGTTATTCCTGGCAAGTGAAGAAGCCAGCTATGTCACGGGACAGATGATTGTGGTCGATGGTGGCAACATCATTCAGGAATACAAGGCAGGAGGCTGAGGCTCACAGTCGAGTAAGTCTTCTCCTGCACTTCACTCTCTTTTCCGATCTCCAGCTATACTGCGGTTTGCCACCTTCCTCCGGCGGTTAGGTCGATTGCAACACGAGACCAGCTTTGGGGCAGACTATAATTTCAGAAGTTCAAGTTGTCGCGTGATTAGCATGCAGGCCGTCAATCGCTGCACACACTCCGGAGCTCGACCGGCGGGCCATTCGACAAAGTCCTGAAACTGCCTAGGGCATTCGCTTTGGCCAAAGCACACGTGATGGTATATCCGTTGAGTGCAGCGCTGGTGGGCATGTGACCCCCGACCTCGCGCTTGACGAGCGACCTCGCGCTTGACGAGAGTTTCAGCACCCATATAGTCGCCGGATTGGGTGGAGCAGACCTTCAATGGGGCTACTGAACGGCCAAATCTGTATCGTGACAGGCGCGGGCCAGGGCTTGGGCCGCGCCATCGCTCTTGAATTAAGCCGCGAGGGCGCCATACCGGCACTCGTAGACCGCAACCCTGAGACCCTCGCACACGTGGCTCAGGAAATAGCCCGCGGTGGTGGCAGCTGCACCCAGCACAGCTTCGACGTAACCGACTATGACGCCTATGCGCGAACCGTCGCTGATCTTCATGAACGCCACGGCCGCATCGACACACTCGTCAACAACGCCGGCATCAACCCCGCTACCCGGAGCATCCTGGACGACACGCTGGAGGAGTGGCGCCGCACCATCTCCATCAACCTCGAGGCGGTTTATATGGGCTCGAAGTTGGTGGCGCCCATCATGGCGACGCAGAACGGCGGGCGCATCATTCATATCTCCTCGATCCAGGG
>CAIYXE010000635.1 GCA_903930095.1 uncultured Hyphomicrobiales bacterium | reverse complement strand
CTTAACTGATTTCACGATCTATGGAGCCGTGCCGCTTTCTGAGATCACCAAGCGGCTGATGGAGTACAAGAGGACAGGGCTTCTCGACAAGGTGAAGATGTTGCTCCTCACCAACTGCACCTTCGACGGAGTTGTCTACAACGTTGAGACGGTCATGCAGGCTTGCCTCGCCATCAAGCCAGACCTGATCTTCCTGTGGGACGAAGCGTGGTTCGCCTTCGCGGGGTTCCATCCCATCTACCGCCAACGTACCGCCATGTGCGTGGCCGCAAAACTGAAGAGACGACTTCGCAGTGTTGAGTTTTCTGAGAGATATCGGGCGTGGCTCTCGGAGACTGTTAGTGAGGCTGAACGAGACCGTCAGCGCCTCTTAGGAACGGCCTTGCCTGATCCTGCCGTAGCGAAGGTAAGGGTTTATGCTACGCAGTCGACCCATAAAACGCTCACCGCCTTCCGTCAGGCTTCGATGATTCATGTTCATGACCAGGAGTTTCAAAGCCACGTATCTACAGCGTTCCATGAGTCCTACATGACCCACACTTCAACCTCACCCAATTATCAGCTATTAGCCTCGCTTGATCTTGGCCGCAGGCAGGTGGCGCTCGAGGGATTCGAACTCGTCCAGAAGCAGATCGAACGTGCCATGACGCTGCGGTTAAGGGCCCGAGAACTACCGATTGTGGCCAAATACCTGCGCTTTTTGTCGATTGAAGAGCTGATCCCGGCGCAATATCGAGGCTCAGGTATCTCAGGACATTGCGACAGTGGGCGCGGTTGGTCCGACATGGAGAACGCCTGGGCTAATGACGAGTTCGTGCTGGACCCGACCCGGCTCACGCTGTTCACCGCAAACGCTGGGATCGACGGCTATAGCTTCCGCGGCAAAGTACTGATGGACAAATACGGGATCCAGATCAACAAGACGTCCCGCAACACCGTGCTATTCATGACCAACATTGGTACTACGCGCAGCGCCGTAGCCTATCTCCTCAAGTGCTTGGTCAGCTATTGTGAGGATCTAGACGCCGAGCTCGAGAATGCCAGCGAGATGGAGCTCCGCCTGTTCCAGCGGGCTCTCAAGTCGCTCGGCACCGAGGCTCCGGTGCTACCGCATTTTAGCGGCTTTCATCCCGCCTTTCAGCGCTTCAATTCGCTGCAGACGCAGGATGGTGACATTCGGGAGGCCTTTTTTAAAGGCCATGATGATGCGGATTGCGAATACCTTGATATCTGCGCGATGACTGATGAGGATGTTGAAGCCTTAGCCGGCGATCACGTCTCTGCGGTCTTCGTCATCCCCTATCCGCCTGGCTTTCCGATGCTTGTGCCTGGTCAAATTGTGACAGCCGATATAGTGCGGTATCTCCGCAAGTTAGACGTAAAGGAGGTCCACGGTTACAGGGCCGAGCTCGGATTGCGTACTTTCAAATCCGATTCAATCACCACGAGCAGTTGATCGGGGTGTATCAACTGACCGTCTTCCACTCCCTGAAGCGTTCAGCTTAACTTGCCGGTTTCGACTAAATCAGTTGAGCGGGCGCTCTTTTCAAGGTCTGAGTGGAAGCCTTGAGGAGATTTCGCATTGAGAGTGGCAGTTTGCGGAATGAGCGGCCCACCATTGCCATCATCATTGGTCTCGTCACGCCGGTGCTGGTCTGGGCCATTCCCAACAAGAAGGTAGTCTGAGCATGAGCTGGCAGGAGGGCGTTGCGGTCGCGGTGGTGCTCCTCGGCCTCGGGGCCGGGGCGTTCCTCGTGGCACAGCGGCCCTCCTTCTGGATCGAGTGCGGGGCAAGGCTGGGTAAGGCGCTGCGGCCGCTG
>CAIYXE010000634.1 GCA_903930095.1 uncultured Hyphomicrobiales bacterium | reverse complement strand
TTGCGCAGCACGGCGTTCACCAGACCTGAAAAGTGCGTAGCGTTGCGGTCTGTCTTTGCGGTCCGCACCGAAAGATCGATTACCGCGTGGGCAGGCATTTGCAGGAAAAGGAGTTGCGCCACACCGAGGAAGAGGATGTCCATGGCGGAACCCGACTTGCGCGGCAGCGGCCGATCCAGAAGTCCCTTTAGAACCGCCTCGATCTCACCCTTGTGACGGAACCCCGTCAGCAGAATGTTGGCCAGCAGCGCGCGGTCGCGTCCAGGAAGCGCTGCTGCACGCGAATCTCCGCCGATCGCATCCTCGACGCTGAGATTTCTTTCAAGACAACTGCGGAACACCGCGACCGAAAGTGAACGGACGTCGATTCCATGACCTGAGGAGTGCAAAGCTGTCATCCCCAGGGGCCGTCCCGCTCCTGGGCGACGGCAGTCCATGGGCCGGTGCTGGCGTGGCTGTTCCCCATCTGCTGTGCGAATTGTTTCAGCGCTTCGATCCGGTTGCGCGGATCGGGATGTGTCGAGAACAATCCGTCCATCCGCTGTCCGGAGAGCGGATTGATGATGAACATGTGAGCCGTCGCCGGATTGGCCTCGGCGGTCGGGTTTTCGATGCGGCGGGCGGCGCCCGAAATCTTTGCCAGCGCCGAAGCCAGTGCCATCGGCTGGCCGCTGATCTCGGCGCCCCCACGGTCGGCGCCATATTCGCGCGTACGGCTGATTGCCATCTGCACCAGCATTGCGGCCAGGGGCGCCAGGATGACCATCAGGATCATGCCGATTGCGCCGAACGGACTGTTGCGGTCGCGGTTGCCGCCGAAGAACATGCCGAAATTGGCGAGCATGGAGATGGCGCCCGCGATGGTCGCGGTCATCGTCATTACCAGCGTATCGCGGTTCTTCACATGGGCCAGTTCATGGGCCATGACGCCTGCCAGTTCATCCTTGTCGAGAAGCCGCAGGAGGCCTGTCGTTGCTGCAACGGCGGCATTTTCCGGATTGCGGCCGGTGGCGAAGGCATTGGGCTGGGGATTGTCCATGATGTAGACCTTGGGCATCGGAAGCCCGGCACGCTGCGACAGTTCCTCGACCATGGCGTAGAATTCAGGCGCCGTCTGCCGGTCAACCTGCTTTGCACCGTGCATGCGCAGGACCATCTTGTCTGCGTTCCAGTAGGCAAAGAAATTCATGCCGGCCGCCATCACGAAGGCGATCAGCATGCCTTGTTCACGGCCGAGGAGATAGCCTGCCGCCAGGAACAGTCCCATCAGGGCTGCCATCAGCAATCCTGTTCGCATGGTGTTCATCCGGCGGTCTCCTCCTTGCCAAGTCTCTGCCAGAGCCACCATATGATAGCATTGGAACGCGTGGACAAGCAGATGAACGAAACGACACTTACACCAGAGGCCCGCCGTGCCCTGGCCGAGGCTGAGGAACGCCGGGAGCGGCAGCAGAAACCCGCTCTCCCCAAGGAAGTGGACGGCCGGGCCGGGCCAGAGCCCACGCGGTTCGGCGATTGGGAAAACAAGGGCATCGCCAGCGACTTCTGATCAGGGAAAGCCTAACTGCTCCCGGATCTCGCCTGCCGTAGCGCCGGCCTCGCGCAGCTGC
Source organism: uncultured Hyphomicrobiales bacterium (assembly GCA_903930095.1). GTDB lineage: Bacteria > Pseudomonadota > Alphaproteobacteria > Rhizobiales > Aestuariivirgaceae > Aestuariivirga. The sequence continues at coordinate 700 of CAIYXE010000634.1, read as the reverse complement.
CTCAGGGATGTGCTCCGGCGGCTCTTGGAGAGCTTCCCGCCAGTTTCATCGAAGATGAGGCGGTGATGGTGATAGTGAGGCCTGGGAAGTCCGAGAAGCTGCTGCAGAAGATGGTGCAGGGGCGTTGCTGCCTCGATGTCCTTGCCTCGCACGACATGGGTGATGCCCTGGAGGGCATCATCCGTCACCACCGCGATGTGATAGCTTGAACCCACATGCGGCTTGGCGATCACGGCGTCACCCCAGGCTGATGCATCCGCGTCCGTGCTGGTATCGAGCCGCCACCCGTGAATCTCGCCCGCATCGATCCGTCTCGCGGCCTCAGCGCGCGACAGCCGCCTGCAGCTTCCTCCGTAGTGGGGCTGTCCTTCGGGGTCGCACGAGGGCAGTGCACTTGCCAGCGCCTGCTTGCGCGAACAGAAACACGGGTAGACCGCACCCATGGACCAAAGCGTGCGGAGGTTTCGTTCATAGGTCCCGACGTGCTCGCTTTGGATCCGGACCGGCCTTTCCCATTCAAGTCCGAGCCATGTGAGGTCTTCGAAGATCGCTGACACGAATTCCGGCCTGGCCCGCGTCTTATCCGTATCCTCGATGCGGAGCAGCAGGCGTCCGCCCGTCTCCTCAGCCATCCTGGCGTTGAGCAGCGCGGAAAAGGCATGGCCCAGATGAAGCAGGCCGTTGGGGCTTGGCGCAAAAC
>CAIYXE010000633.1 GCA_903930095.1 uncultured Hyphomicrobiales bacterium | reverse complement strand
TTGGTAACCGACCCAAGTAGCTGTAATCGTTAGCCCACTGTTAGCCCGTTTTACCCGCTTTCACAATTCGATTTTGTTAGCCCGCTGTTAGCCCGTGTTAGCCCGCTGTTAGCCCGTGTTAGCCCGAGGTCGCAAATGAGCCGCAAGTCGCTTTCCGACATTGGCGTTTCCAATCTCAAACCAAGGGCGCAACGCTACGCCTTTCCAGACCCCGAACTGCGTGGCCACTACGTGCGGGTGGCTCCCTCAGGGGCCAAGACCTTTGCTGTCGTCGCGCGTGATCCTCAAGGCAAGCAAGTGTGGGCATCCATCGGCCCGTCCGACACTCTCAAGGTCGAGGAGGCCCGCGAAAGGGCTCGCCGTGCCTTGCAGCGCATCCGGGGTGGCCTTCCACCGTTCGAGGAGGCGCCGACCAAGCCTGCGACATTCGAAGAAGTGGCGGCTTCCTGGATGAAGCGGCACGTCGAGGCCAAGGGACTTCGGTCAAAGGCCGAGATGGAAAGATGCCTCAAGGTCTATGTGCTGCCCGACTGGAGGGACCGAGGTTTCGTCTCGATCCGCCGCGGCGACATCACGGCGCTGCTCGACAAGATCGAGGATGACCGGGGGCCACGCCAGGCGGACGTGGTGCTGGGAATCCTCCGAGGCATCGCCAACTGGTATGCCGCCCGACACGATGACTACGCCTCGCCCTTCACCAAGGGCATGAAGCGGCAGCCACAGACCCGCCGGGAGCGCATCCTGTCGGACGACGAGTTGCGCGCTGTCTGGTGGCAAGCTGAGAGGGCAGGGACCTTCGGCGCCATCGTTCGGATGGCATTGCTCACCGGCCAGCGTCGGGAGAAGATCGCGACCATGAGGTGGGCAGACCTATCAGGCGATGTCTGGAGCATCCCAGCGTCTGCCAGGGGAAAAGGGGCTGGCGGGTCGCTCAAACTGCCACCGGCCGCGGTCACCGTCATCAACTCACGTCCCCGGATGGTCGGCAACCCGTATGTGTTTGCAGGTCGAGGCAACAACGCCTTCAATGGCTTCTCCAAGTGCAAGGCGGCGTTTGATGACGCACTGCCCAAGATCAAGAACGCTGAAGGTGAGGAAGTGGCGATTGCCAATTGGACACTTCACGACCTGCGACGCACTGCCCGGTCTCTCATGTCTAGGGTTGGGGTCCGGCCCGACATCGCCGAGCGGGTGCTAGGGCACGTCATAGCCGGAGTTGAAGGCATCTACGACCGGCACCGCTACGACGAAGAGAAGGCGCTCGCCCTCGACCGCCTTGCCAGCATGATTGCGCTGATACTCAACCCACCTGGCACTAACGTGGTTGCGATGAAGGAGCGTGGGCAATGAGGGGGAAGGACACCGTTTCTAAGGTGGAGGAGGTTCTCCGTGCGCTCCCACCCCCGGTGCCGACAACACGTACCGCCGCCGCGCCGACTCCTTCGCCCGCCTCTGGTTCATCATGCTGGATGACATCGGGGAAGGCGGCGGCTCAAAGGTGGGCAGCCCGTTGGCACTGGGGTGGAGTCTGCCACCGCCCAGGTCGAGACCTCGCCCGGAAACTTCCAGTGGGTCTACGCACTGGCCAAGCCGGTGGGTGACCGGAGGGTGGCCGAGGGCCTGATCGACGCGCTGGTGAACGCCGGCCTGTCCGCCGCACCCGTCACAGACCGCGGGGCTGGCGGCATCAATCGCGTTTTCCGCCTGCCTGTCGGCACCAACAACAAGCGGAAACTCGGTGCACCCCACAAGGTCCGCCTCGTCGGGTGGAACCCCGAGGCCCGTTATACCGTCGCCGAAATCGCCGGATGGCTCGGTGTAGATGTCGAGCGGCTGGCGGCTGGGCGTGGCGTGGGGGCGTGCAAGCCCGGTGAGGCCGGTGACCGTGCCATGTCGCACCCTGTGATGCTGGCCTTTGGTGAGGTAGGCAAGCTGCTCGGCAGACGGCAACCATCCGGCCGCGCTAGATTGGGAGGAGTTCGTCCAGGAGGTGATCGCCGACATGGACGATGACACCGCGGAAGTCCCGTTCCGCAATCCGACAGCGCATGCAGAATGGCATGTCCGTTGTCACAACAGACGGCTCGCATACCGATGCTCACCGAGTAACGAATTTCACCGTTATCGCATCAGAGTGATTCAATATACCTTACCGTCTTAGGGATGGTCGCTCAGATGGAACGCCAATTCATCAAAGAGCGTCAGAAGGCCGGGATTGAGGCCGCGCGGCAACTGGCGCAATTGCAGGGCGCTAAGGCCGTTCCGGCGGTCATGCGCTAGAGGCGTTTCGTCGCCCGGTTGAAGGCCGGTGGCGCAGCCGTAACGATCTCGACGTCGATGCCGTACTGGCGGTACGTGTCACGGAGAACGGCAGTAGCCGAGGCCGTCCAGGGGCCTCCGGTTTCGTATTTCTTGATCAGCCCTTCGGAGAGATCGCTCTCGCGCGCAAGGTCGGCGCGGGGCTTTCCTAGCACTGGCCGCCGGTCAAGAGCAGTTCGCCCGACCCGGATCTTAAAGGGCGTTGATACCGGGGTGAGACGGAGAGTAGATGACTTCAGTCATAGGTTCAAAGTTGCAGAGCAAGAATGTCAACCGCCATCAGATACAACTTGGTGTTGCTTCATACCCCCAAGCGGCAAGACATCGGTGACTTCCTCTC
>CAIYXE010000632.1 GCA_903930095.1 uncultured Hyphomicrobiales bacterium | reverse complement strand
GCGAATCGAGCTCTGCCCCAAAGCGCGACGTGCCCTTGAGGAGGCGGGCAAGGCGCCCGTCCACGGCATCCAGCACCACGGCCAGCATGACGCAGGCCACCGCCAGCTCATACCGCGCTTCCAGCGCCAGCCTGATCGCCGATCTGGCGCGGGTTTTGTAAACAAAATCAATCGTTTTCAAGTCGCCGCTGATCCAGATTCCAGCTTGCCTTGACCTTGGGGCATGATTTACTTCTCCTTCAGAATACTACCTAAGGGGGATTATCATGCTGAAATGGATCATCGGTGCCCTGCTTATGTTGCCGCTGTCTTTCGGGATGGGGCTGGCCCATGCGGCGGAGCGTGTGCTGCTGATGCCGCCTGCCACCGCCTTTTCCTCCAAGTCTGCGTCCGGCACATCGACTGCCAAGGAAACCGTGCCCGGAACCGTGAAACGCCTGCGCGCCGACGCCGCCCGCAGCAAGGATGGCCGCGTGCGCGTGATCGTCGGCTACCGGGTGCCTTTCGCGCCGGAGGCCTTGCTGAAGCCCGGCGAACGCGCCCAGCAGCAAGGCGAGATTGCCGCCGCCGGCAAGAGCCTGCGCAAGAAGTTCAACGCAGCCCGCAAGCGCGGAGCAGTCGTCGGAACATTCGACAGCATTCCCTTCGCGGCGATGAACGTAACCAGGCAGGATCTCGACCGCCTGCTCGCCGACCCCAACATCATCTCGATCGTGGCAGACGAGCAGACGAAGCCGCTGCTCACCCACTCCGTGCCGCTGATCGGGGCTCCCGAGGCGTGGCAATCCGGGGCGTCGGGTGCGGGCCAGACAGTCGCCGTCATCGACCACGGCACGGATACGAACCACCCTTTCCTGCGGGACGCCAAGGGAAAGTCCAAGACCGTGTATGAGGCCTCCTGCATCGGTTGGGACGGCTGCATTGCAGGAACCGGCAAGGCAGCCATCCCGAACTCGTGGTCCATGAGTGCATGGCATGGAACAGCCGTGGCAGGCATCATCGCAGGCAACCGTCCGGCGTCAGGCAACAGACCGGCGCTGACCGGCTTGGTGCCGGACGCGAATTTGATCGTTATCAGAACCTGGTATCTGTCCGATATCGTACGTGCCCTGGAAAAGGTTTATGCGCTGAGGTCCCAGTTCAAGATCGCCGCGGTGAACATCAGCCTTGGCATCGCTCAGACGCCCGGCTCTTGCGACTTACGGATCCCCGCCCTCACAGCCGCCGTCAATAATCTCAGGGAAGCGGGCACGGCGACCGTGGCTTCGGCGGGAAACAATTCCGACAGCACAGCTGCTGGTTCGACGGGCGCGACGAACCGGGTCATGTACCCAGCCTGTATCTCGTCCGTCGTGAGCGTGGGAGCCGTCTATTCCGCCACCACAAACCAGGTTTGGACTTGCGCTGGTTTCCGCCAGGTGGTCAAGCAGGATGAGGTCGCCTGCTTCTCTGACACAGCGCCCAGTCTTTCTCTTCTTGCCCCAAGTTTCCCGGCGGAGACATCAGGGCTCAACGGTGGCTACGCTTCCTTCGGGGGCACATCGGCAGCGGCCCCTCACGTGGCGGGCGCGTTCGCCGCACTGAAGTCAAGGGTGCCGTCCGCCAGCGTAAATCAGATCCTCGCAGCGCTTCGCGCCACGGGCAAGCCGATCAGGGACTACCGCACCGGCCTCGTCACGCCCCGCATCCAGATTGACAAGGCGCTCGATCATCTCCTGAAGAGCGCGCAGCCATCCATCGACTACATCGCCAGAGGCGACGGCAGCGGCACGGTGAGCTTTGCGCCCGGCGGCAGCCTGACCACCTGCAGCAAGGACTGCACCAACGCCTACCCCCCTGGCACCCGGGTGACGATGACCGCGCGGGCAGAACCGGGCATGCGGTTCGAGGGCTGGAGTGGCGCCGGCAGCTCGTGTGGCCGCTCCGAGACGTGCACCCTGACAGTATCGGGCGCGGTCACGGTCCAAGCCAATTTCATGAATCCGAATGCCCCTTTCAAGCTGGAGTATAGCGCGTCGGGCAGTGGCAGTGGTTCCATCAGAATTGAAGGAGCAGGGCCGGATACCAACACTTGCAACACGGCCGCCTGCTCATTCAATGTTGCCCGCGGCACGGCGGTGCGCGTGAATGTCCTCGCCGATCCTGGCTCAATCCTCACGAGCTTGACCTATGGCCAGTCAGGCGCCAGCACAGGGTTTGCGTGCACGAACGGCTCATGCGCGTTCACGCTGACGCAGAACATGCAGGTCCGCGCAACATTCGCAATGTCCCCTGCGCCAAGGCCCAGCTTCACGCTCAGCTACGCAAAGGCAGGTGCGGGAACAGGAACCGTCAGCGCAACGGTTTCCGGCAGGGCGATCGCCTGCTCCAGCGACAGCTGCAGCACCACACAGCCGGAAGGCACCACGATCACCCTTGCCGCGCAGGCAGGCACTGGCTCCGTATTCTCCGGGTGGTCTGGCGCCTGCACCGGTCGTGCGCCGAGCTGCACGATCAACCCGAGGGGCTCCACATCGGCCGTTGCGACTTTCCAGCCGAACCCGGTCAATCCGGCCGGCGTCACGCTGAGCTATTTCCGGTCAGGCCCGGGACGTATCAGCGCCACCATCAACGGCAACACCAACCCCTGCACCGCAATGAGCTGCACCACCACGCAGCCAGCTGGCACCTTGGTGACGCTGACGGCGATACCGGACAGCGGCGCCCAGTTCAGCGGATGGGCGGGTGCCTGCAGCGGCACAGCCACCAGCTGCACGGTCACACTCACCGGCGCATCCCGGATTGCGCTGGCGAATTTCAGCGCCAGGCCGCGCAACCTGGCACAGAACCGATAGACGCGGGGAACAAGGGCAACAGCATCGCCGCGGCGGAGAACGCCGGGGCGATGCCGCTTACGTTGC
>CAIYXE010000631.1 GCA_903930095.1 uncultured Hyphomicrobiales bacterium | reverse complement strand
CTTCAACGGAGCCGAACGCGATCTCCGCACCCTGCTGGAGAATGGCAAGGGCTGGGCCATCAACGGTGTTGCGGGCCCGGCGCCGCAGCCGGCCTTCACCGCCAGCCTGGGCGAAACGATCAGGCTTCAGGTGACGAACGCCACCGCTTTCAGCCAGCCCCTGCACATCCATGGCCATGTCTGGCAGGTGCTCGGCACGGTGGACCCGGCTCCCCTGTCCGACAGCGCGGTGATTCCCCCCGGTGAAACCCTCTCGCTTGCCTTCAAGGCCAGCAATCCTGGATTGTGGGCGCTGCACTCTCTTGTCGCGGAGCGGGCAGACGGCGGACTCATCACGTCGTTTCTGGTTGAGTGATGTCTCCCGGGTTTCCCGATGGTACCTGCTGTAACTGAAAATTAACCAATTGGACGGTCAACTGACACCGGTGAACAGAGCTGGGGACGGCGGACATGGTCTTCGAATTGGCAGGATTCCTGTTTGGCGTGGTGGGCATCGGAACGGCATTGCTGCTGCTCTACCGGCGGCAGGCGAACCGTGCGATGGACGCGATCCACGAGCATGCCGACCAGCGCGCACGCGTCTGAATTGCCTTGATTTGGCCCAGCCGCTGATCTACGCCCCTCCCGACCTTTGTGCTGATGTGAGGAGCCCGCGGCTTTGAGCGACGAATCTGTGTTTCGTGAGGTGGACGAGGAAGTCCGCCAGGAACAGCTCAAGAAACTTTGGGCCCGCTACGGCAGCCTTGTGATTGGCGTTTGCCTTCTCGTCATCCTGGGCGTTGGCGGCTGGCAGGGTTGGAGGTACTGGCAAACGAAGCAGGCTGAGGCGGCGGGTGATGGTTTCTTCACCGCGGCCAGCCTTGTCTCCTCCGGCAAGGCCGATGAGGCGCTGACCCAGTTCGACTCCATTTCCCATCCCGGCTTCCGCGTGCTGGCCGAGCTGCGCGAGGCCGCCGTGCTCGCATCCCAGGGCAAGACGGCTGACGCCGTGAAGATCTATGACGCCGTCGCCGCGACCGCCTCGGCAGAGCAGTCCCTGCGCGATCTGGCGAGCATCCGTGCCGCCGTGGCCCTCGCCGATACGGCGGACGTGGCCGATCTCGCGGCCCGGCTCAAGCCCTTCGATGCCGACGGCAATGCGTGGCGCCATGTCGCGCGTGAGGTCATGGCCTCCGCCCATTGGCGCCTCAAGGACTATGCCGCCGCCGATACACAGGTGCAGGCCATGCTTGGCGACCCGGAAACACCGGCGAGCCTGCGTCAGCGCGCACAGATGATGGCCCAGCTTCTCCAGCCGCTGGTGGCTGCGAAATGAACTTTGCCGGTAAGCTTCTGCTGGCTGCCGCCGCCGCGGCATTGCTTTCGGGCTGCAGCACCCTCAACAGCCTGACCGGCCAGACCGACAACACGGTCCTTGCGGGTCAGCGCGAGGATGCCATTCCCGGCCGCGCGAAATTCCCCGAACGGCAGGACGTCGCTGTCAGCTCCCCGTCCAGCAAGGGCAGCAGCGGCGCCGTGGCCGGAAACGAGACATATTGCGCCCCGGATGATCCGGGCTGTAAGCCGCCGGGATCCTCGGGCGATACCTTCAGCGATCCGCAATGACCGCAATCGTCGCCATCATGGGGCGGCCCAACGTCGGCAAATCCACTCTCTTCAATCGCCTCGTCGGCCGCAAGATTGCGCTCGTCGACGATCAGCCCGGCGTCACGCGTGACCGGCGCGAGGGCGAGGCGAGGCTTGGTGACCTGCGCTTCCGCATCTTCGACACTGCGGGCCTCGACGACATCAAGGGAGACAGCCTCGAGGCGCGGATGAGCGCCCAGGCCGAAACCGCGGTTGACGATTCCGATGTCGTCCTCTTCGTCATCGATGCCCGCGCCGGAGTAACGCCCACCGACCGCGAATTCGCCGGCCGCGTGCGCCGCCGCGGCAAGCCCGTCATCCTCGTCGCCAACAAGGCGGAGGGCAGGGGCCATGAGGGCGGCCTCTACGAGGCCTTCGAACTGGGCTTCGGAGATCCCATCCCCATTTCCGCCGAGCACGGCGAGGGGCTGGACCAGCTCTATGACGCGCTTCTTCCGTATACGGAAGAAAATGCCGCAGCCGGAGATGAAGGCGGCGACCGGGGCGATGGTCCCTTGCGTCTCGCCATTATCGGCCAGCCCAATGCCGGCAAGTCGACGCTCGTCAACACCATCCTCGGTGAAGAGCGCATGCTGACCGGCCCCGAGGCCGGCATCACGCGTGATGCGATCTCCTCCGAGTTCGAATGGCGCGGCCAGAAGATCAAGCTGTGGGACACTGCGGGAATCCGAAGAAAGTCGCGCGTTGTCGGCAAGATCGAGAAGCTCGCCGTGTCGGACGCGCTGCGCGCCATCCGCTTCGCCGAATGCGTCGTCGTGCTGGTCGATGCCTCGCTGCCGATCGAGCGGCAGGATCTCGCCCTGTGCGACCTCGTGGCGGGCGAGGGGCGTGCCGTGGTGCTGGCACTCTCCAAGTGGGACCTTGTTGAGGAAAAGCAGAAGAAGCTCAAGGAGGTCATGAGCGACCTTGAGGACGTGCTGCCGGAGATCCGCGGCGTGCCCGTGGTAACGCTGTCCGCCAAGCAGGAAAAGGGCATCGACAAGCTGCTCGTCGCCGTGCTCGGCGCCATGGAGCGCTGGAACCGCCGCGTTCCGACCTCGCAGGTCAACCGCTGGCTCGAAGGCGCCATCGAGCGCAATCCGCCACCCGCACCCTCGGGCCGCCGCATCAAGATCCGTTATGCCACGCAGGCGAGCGCAAGGCCCCCCACCTTCGCCATCTTCGGCAATCAGTTGTCGAAGATGCCGGAAAGCTACGTCCGCTACCTGATGAACGGCCTGCGCCAGGCCTTCGACCTCAAGGGCGTGCCCATCCGCTTCAGCCTGCGCGGCGGCAAGAATCCCTTCGACAAGGACCGGTAGGCCAGAGGCTTTCGTCCAGCTTGCCTTCCCTTCTCCCGTCGCGACGCGATGGGAGAAGGTCCCCGAAGGGGGGATGAGGGCCTCTGTCCACGTGTCAAGCCGGTTGAAAGAGCCCTCATCCGGCCTGTCGGCCACCTTCTCTCATCGCGTGCCGCAACGGGAGAAGGGAAAGGGCCATCAGGAGCGGAGCCCCGCCGCCTCAGCCGCCAGCGTCTCAATCCCCGCCCAGTCCTTCGCCTCGATCAGCTTCTTCGGCGCCATCCACGATCCGCCCACCGTGATCACGTTCGGCAGCTTGAGATAGGCCACCGCCTTCTCCGGCGTAATCCCGCCCGTGGGGCAGAAGCGGATCTGCGGCAGTGGTGATTGAAGCGAAGAGAGATACGCCGTTCCGCCCGCGGGCTCCGCGGGGAAGAATTTCTGGATCGCATAGCCCCATTCCAGCAGTGCCATGCATTCGGACGCGGTAACGCCACCGGGCAGGAGTGCAATGTCGTAGTCCTCGGCAGCACCCAGCAGCCTGCCGGTGGAGCCGGGCGAGACCGCGAACTTGCAGCCCAGCCTGTCGCTGTCGCGCAATTGTTCCGGCGTCAGAACCGTGCCGGATCCGACGATGGCGCCTTCGACGTCCGCGATGATGGCGCGGATGCAATCCATCGCCTTCGCCGTGCGCAGCGTGATTTCGAGAACCGGCAACCCGCCCTTCACCAGCGCGCGCGCCAGGGGCACGGCGTCTTCCACATTCTCGATCACCATCACCGGCACGACCGGTGCCAGGGCGAGGGTCTCGGCAAGGCCCTTTTGGTATTCGCGCGTCATCATATCACCTCAAAAATCGATGCGCCGGTGTCGGCGCGGCCCGTTATGTTGCGGAAGGCCTGAAACAATTCGCGCCCCGTGCCTTGGTTGTTGGCGGAAAGATCGGCCTTGACCGCATCGCGCGCGGAAAGATCGGCCATCACCTCCAGCGTGCCTGCATCGGCATCGAGCCGGATCAGGTCGCCGTCACGGATCTTCGCAATCGGCCCACCATCGACAGCCTCGGGCGTCAGGTGAATCGCTGCGGGTACCTTGCCCGACGCGCCCGACATGCGCCCGTCGGTGACGAGCGCCACGCGGAAGCCCTTGTCCTGCAGCACGGCAAGCGGCGGCGTGAGGCGGTGAAGTTCCGGCATGCCATTGGCCTTGGGGCCCTGGAAGCGCACCACGGCCACCACATCGCGGTTCAATTCGCCGGCCTTGAAGGCGGCCTGTAATTCTTCCTGCGAGTGAAAGACCTTAGCCGGGGCCTCGATCACATGCCGGTCCGCCGGGATCGACGATGTCTTGATGACGGATGTCCCGAGATTGCCGCTCAACATGTTGAGCCCGCCCGTGGGCTGAAATGGCTTCGATGCACCGCGGAGCACCGCCTCATCCTGCGACGCGTTCACGGCATCAGCATAGACGAGCTCGCCCGTTGGTCCGAGCTTGGTCTCTTTCGTGTAGCCTGAAAGCCCCGTGCCCATGATGGTCGAGACATCCTCATGCAGCAGGCCGGCGCCCAGCAATTCGCGGATCAGGAAGCCCATGCCGCCCGCCGCGTTGAAGTGGTTCACATCCGCCTTGCCGT
>CAIYXE010000630.1 GCA_903930095.1 uncultured Hyphomicrobiales bacterium | reverse complement strand
TCACCAGGCGGAGGTTGGCTTCCACCATCTCCTTCTTGGCGATGCGCGCCTCGCGCTCGCCCTTCTGCACCATGGCGACGATGCGGCGGTATTCGGGGATCTGGAGCCCTGTGGCAGTGGCAAGATCGAAAATCTCGTCGCGGATGACCTTGATCGAGTCCTTCTCGTCATTGACGAACTTCTTCCAGCCGAACTTGGTGAGGCGGCCCACGCGCTTCAGCCAGTCGGGGTCGAGCTCGTTCGACTGATATTCCTTCAGGAACTCAGGCCGCGGCACCTTGTAGGTTTCCGCCAGGCGCATGAGGCGGCCTTCAAGCGCGTTGAGGCGCTTGTTGATGTCATAGAGCTGCTCAACGAGGGCCTCGATGCGGGCGTTGTTGAGGGAGAGCGATTTCACCTCGGCAACGATTTCCTCACGCAGCTTCTTGTAGCGGCGCTCCTGGGAGGGGGAGAGCTCGGTGCCCTCGGCCACTTCCTGGTCCTGCAGCTTGCGCAAGGATTTGTAGTTCTTGGCGATGTTGTCGAAGATTTCGAGAACCTTCGGCTTCAGCTCCGCTTCCATGGCGGAGAGCGACACGCCGAGGTCATCACCCTCGTCGTCATCATCCTCCTCCACCTGCGGCTTTTCGAAATCCTCCGGGCTCAGCACATCGCCGAATTCATCATCGGGTGACGGGCGGCGAACACTGGCGGCAACCCGCTTGGCTTCGGCGCGCTTGGCCTCCGCCTTCTTCTTCACTTCTTCCTTAGGGGGTACGTAAGGTGCCGGCGTCTGCACCGGGCCCTGCTTCTTGGCGTCGGGGCCGGCATAGGTGGCCTCGAGGTCGATGATGTCCCGGAGCAGGATCTTGGCTTCGTTGAGTTCGTCGCGCCAGATGATGATGGCCTGGAAGGTGAGCGGGCTTTCGCAAAGCCCTGCAATCATCGCCTCGCGGCCGGCCTCGATGCGCTTGGCGATGGCGATTTCGCCCTCGCGCGAGAGCAGCTCCACCTGGCCCATTTCGCGCAGATACATGCGGACGGGATCATCCGTGCGGTCGGCAGGCGTCTTGGCGGCCTCGACCTTGATGAGGGCGGTCTCGGTGGACTCGCCCTCGGCCTCGGCTTCCACCTTGGCGGCGAGGTTTTCGGATTCCTCTTCCGACTCGACAACGTTGATGCCCATGTCATTGAGCATCGCCATGATGTCTTCGATCTGCTCGGGGCTCGTCTCCTCGGAAGGGAGAACGGTGTTAAGCTCATCGAGTGTTACATAGCCGCGCGCCTTGGCGGCCTTGATCATGCGCTTGACCGCGGCATCCGACAGATCGAGAATTGGCGAGTCGGTGCCATCGGAGCCCTGCGCCTCCGGAGTTTCGCCTTCATCGCCCGCAGTCTGGGCTTCCTGCTCATCCGGGGCGGGTGCGCGCACTTGGGCTCGGGCCATGAAACAGTCCTTAGATCTCGGGCGGGGAAACCGCCTTACCAGCGTTGTGATTCGGGGTCAAAACCTATGGGCCGGCCCGTTAAGCACCGATTAACCCACAGACTTCAGCCCGAACCGGGTTCAGGGCACCTCAGGTGATGGCGTCTGCAGGCCGTCCGCTCGCCGCGCCGAAACCCGCAATCTGGGCTTCCTGGCCGGCATGAGACGACAACTGCTCGCGCACCGCCTTGAGGGCGTTGAGCTTCTCCTCCGTCGGGTCGGACGCAAAAGCAGCCTCAGCCGCCTTGAGCTCCCGCTCGAGGGTGACAGTTTTGCGGTGCAGGGCGATCATCTGACGGAGGCCTGTGCGGGCGTCATCTTGCGCTGCCCCGCTCCCAAGGAACCATTCGTTCAGCCGTTTCGCCTGGGATTCAAGCCGGCCCAGCAAAGGACCGGATCCCAACTTGTCTAAGTGGGCCCGAAGATCCGTTCCGTCAAGTCCAGAACCAAGGGCGGCGCTATCTATGATTTGGGTGCGGAGGGTGTCAAGCTCTGGCACGGTGATCTCGAGGGTCGCGAACTCGTCCAGGAACTCATGCAGCAGGTCCGGGTGGTTGACCAGCGTGAGCACGATGAGCCGCTCCCTGCGCTCCGCGCCAGCCCGGAAATTGGGCTGGGCTGCAAGCTGCCGCAATTGCGCGGTGGGTGGCTGCTGGATTTCCCAGGGGCGAAGTCCTGCCTTGAAAGGACGCCTTTCGGCCCCAAAGGCGGCCTGGCGCCGGCCGGACTGACTGCGAAATCCGCCTGCCGGTTGGAACAGGGCGCGGGTACGCTCCGCGAACTCGGCAAGATAATGCTTTTTCACAGCATCATCAGACAAGCCATTGATTGTACTTCGTAAATCCTTCTCGAACTGAGCTCGCCGTTCCGGGGTTGCGCGGTCATTCAGTGACAGGGCGCGCTGCCAGAGCATGTCGGAGAGCGGCTGGGCGGCCGCAATCACGGCGCGCACGGCCTCGGGGCCTTCGGACTTCAGAAGGTCATCCGGGTCCTGGCCCTCGGGAAGCAGGGCAAAGCGCAGCGAATGGCCCGGCTCCAGCAGCGGCAGCGCCAGATCCAGCGCGCGATGTGCGGCCTTGAGGCCAGCCTGGTCGCCGTCAAAGCACAGCACGGGCTCGGCGGACTGCTTCCACAGGATGCGCAGCTGGTCCTCCGTCAGGGCGGTTCCGAGGGGGGCCACCGCCTGCGGCAATCCGGCACGGTGCATGGCGATCACATCGACATAGCCCTCGACCGCGATGATCTGGCCCTTCTCGTGGGCGGGCCCCCGTGCCTTGTCGAGATTGTAGAGCACCTGCCCCTTGTGGAAGAGCGGCGTCTCGGGCGAGTTGAGATATTTGGCGGGAACGTCCTTTGACAGGGCGCGGCCGCCGAAGGCGATAACCCGGCCGCGCGGATCCAGGATCGGGAAAATGACACGGTCACGGAAACGGTCATAGGCGACGGGAATGTCCTCGCCCGCGATGAGGAGGCCCGCCTCGGCCATTTGCTCCACTGTGATGCTCTTGTCCGCCAGGTGGGAGCGAAGCGCCTGCCGGTCATCCGGCGCATAGCCCAGGCGGAACTCCTTCTGGATGGCGGGGGAGAGCTGCCTGTCGGCCAGATAGCCCCGCGCGCGAGATCCCCTGGCAGACTGGAGTTCGGCCTCAAAGAAGCGGGCAGCCATTTCCATGACGTCATAAAGGCTGGCGCGCTGCTCCTCGCGCTGCTGGTCGGCCTCGCTCATGCGGGGCATGGGCAGGCCCGCCTCCTCCGCCAGCCGTTCAACCGCCTCGGGGAAGCTCAGACCTTCCTTCTCGACGAGGAAGGTGAAGATGTCGCCGGAGGCCTTGCAACCGAAACAATGGTAGCGGCCCTTCCGGTCTTCGACATGGAACGAGGGCGACTTCTCCCCGTGGAAGGGGCAGCAGGCCCAGTAATCGCCCTTGCCCGGGTTCGATTTCCGCCGGTCCCACGTCACCTTGCGCCCGACGACCGAGGATATGGTCACCCGGCCGCGGATGTCTTCGAGGAATGACGGGGGCACGCGCATGCGTGATCATGTGCGCCAAGGTGGCCGTGAGTTCAAGCGCCCGGAACGGAAAGTGAATGCCCATGTCCGATGCTCGACGGTGCCGTGCCGCCAGCGAGGCTAGCGGGCTATGGGACTTGCCCCTATGGTCCCGCGCCATGACGACATCCAAGCCCCTCTGGCTGCTGGCAGCGCCAGTGATCTTCCTGCTCCTGTGGTCCGGCGGCTTCCCCATCGCCAAGCTGGGGATCAGCCACGCTGAGCCGATGAGCTTCCTCAGCCTGCGTTATGCGCTGGTGCTGGTGCTGCTGCTGCCAGTCGCCGTGGCGCTGCGGCCACCCCTGCCGGAACGGCGCGCCGACTGGGTGCACCTCGCCATGGTTGGCTTCCTGATCCAGACCATCTATTTCGGCCTCTCCTACATCGGCTTCAAGGCGGGCATCTCGGCGGGGGGGCTCGCCATCATCGTCTGCCTGCAGCCGATCCTGGTGGGCATCATCGCGCCGCGTTTCGCGGGGGAGAAGGTCAGCGCGCTGCGGTGGGCGGGCCTGGCTCTTGGGCTCCTCGGCGCGGCGACGGTGATCCTGTCGCGGTCCAGCGTCGAACTCGAGCACCCGCTGGGCGTGGCGGCGGGGGTGGGCGCGCTCCTCGCCATCACCGCGGGCACGCTGTGGGAGAAGCGCTTCGGCAGGAACCATCACCCGGTCACCTCCAACCTGGTTCAGTATGCCGCCGGGCTTGCTGGAACGCTGCCGCTGGCACTCGCCTTCGAGAGCTTCAGCTTCGAATGGAACCTGCCTTTCGCCGCCGCACTGGCCTATCTGGTCATCGGCAACTCGATCATCGCCATGTCGCTGCTGCTCGCCATGATCCGGGCGGGGGAAGTGAGCCGCGTCTCCTCGCTGTTCTATCTCGTGCCGCCGATCGCCGCGCTCATGGCGTGGCCGCTGCTCGGGGAAGAAATGCCGCCGCTCGGCTGGGCGGGCTTCGCGCTTGCCGCCGCGGGGGTGGTGCTGGCGCGGCGCTGAAGCCTTGCGAAGCGCCATCATTGCAGCCAAACTGGCTTCCGCTACACAAGCAGCTGACCACAACGGAGAACGATATGCCTATTGCCTATACTGCCCACGCAACCTCAACCGGCGGCCGCGACGGACGCGGCAAGACCAATGACGGCAAACTCGATCTCGCCCTGTCACTGCCCACGGAGATGGGCGGCGACAACAAGGGGACCAACCCGGAACAACTCTTCGCGGTGGGCTATTCGGCCTGCTATCTCGGCGCCATCAAATTCGTTGCCGGCAAGGAAAACGTGACGATCGGCCCGGATGCCGCCGTGACCGCCCATGTGGGCGTCGGCCCGCGCGAGGATGGCGGCGGCTTCGGCCTCGAGGTGGCGATCGACGTGAGCCTGCCCGGCATCGACAAGGCCAAGGCCGAAGACATCGCCGCCAAGGCCCATGTGGTGTGCCCCTACTCCCACGCCACGAAGGGTAACATCAAGGTCACGACCAACATCGTCTGATGCCCGGTCAAGGCGGGGCGGGTGCGAGGCTACCTGGCGGCAACGCACCTCACCCGGCCCTCGGCGGGCCATATGCCTGCATTGCCCTCCCGGAGTGACGAACATGGCCCTGAACGACCGCAAAGTGATGACCTTCGATGTCGTCGGAACGCTGATCGACTTCGAAACCGGCATCCTTGACTATGTACAGGGCCGGGCCAGGGCCGCGGGGGTGAGCCTGGCCGACACTGCCATCCTCGAAGCCTATGCGCGGGCCGAGGACCGCCAGCACCACGAGACCCCGCGCCTGCCCTTTCCGTCCATGATGGCGCCGATGTACCGGGAGATGGCTGAGCGGCTGGGCTTGCCCGGTTCGCACGCCGATGCCGAGGCGTTTCGCCTGTCGATTCCCCACTGGCCGGCGTTCCCGGACTCGATCGCGGCGCTGAAGCGCCTCAGGAAGCGATTTTTTCTCGTCGCGATGACCAATTCCGACAATTGGGCGCTTTCCCATTTCGCGCGCACGCTGGAGCTTCCATTCGACGACATGGTGACGGCGGAGATGGTGGGCTGGAACAAGCCGGATCCGCAGGTTTTCGCGTTCACCCGCGGGCGGCTGTCAAAGGAAGGCTTCGCCTTTGACGACATCATCCACGTGGCGCAGAGCCAGTATCATGACATCGCGGTGTCACGGCGGCTGGGCTACCATACCTGCTGGATCGAGCGGCGGAAGGGCAAGACCGGCGCCGGCGCCACGCCCACTGTCCAGGATGTGGCCATTCCCGATTACCATTTCGCCAGCCTTGGCGAACTGGCGGATGCCGCGGAGCAGGGAAATTAGGAAAATTATCTTTCCTAGCTATTGACTTTTTTCCTATGACCTGATAGATGACTTTCAGCGTGCCTTCTGCTGATTGACATTGTGAATCTGTTTGAGACGGCCTCCCCCAATGCCGTCTTCCGGGCGAAGGCCGGGACCCAGCTGCGGGCGGCAGCGGCGTGGACGGAGGGAGCGCTTCTAGCCCAGCAGGCTCTTCACGATGCCGCCGGCCTTGCCCATGTCCATCTGGCCCGCGAACTTCGCCTTGAGCTCCGCCATGACCTTACCCATGTCCTTGACGCTGGTGGCGCCCAAGGCGGCAATGACCCCGGCAACGGCGTCCTTGGCTTCCTCGTCATTCATCTGCTTGGGCATGAAGGACTGGATGACGGTGATCTCGTCACGCTCGATCTGGGCCAGTTCCGGCCTTCCGCCCTGGTCGTAGGCGGCAATCGAGTCCTGGCGCTGCTTCACCATCTTGGCGAAGAGTTCCATGATGCCCGCATCGGAGGTCAGCGCCGAGTCATGGCCCTCGGTGCGGCTGTTGATGTCCTTGTCCTTGATGGCGGCCTGCATCAGGCGCAACGTCGAGAGCTTTTTCTTGTCGCCCGACTTCATCGCATCCTTCAGTGCCGCCGAAATCTCGTCGCGCAGGGCCATGGTGCTGCTCCCTCATGAAAATCCTGTGATCCGCCCTCACTTAGGGCTGATATCGCTGCACCGCAACCTTGACGGCCCGGCCCCCTTCCCTTAACCAGCCTCAAATTCCCCAGGAGTCTGCCATGCCCGTTGCGAAAAAGCCTGCCAAGGCCAAGACACCCGCACGCCCCCAGTTCGGCGAGTGGGATGCCCCGCGCGTGACCGCACTGCTGGTGCTGGCGGACGGCACGGTGATCGAGGGCTTCGGCATCGGCGCCGAGGGGGAGGCCGTGGGCGAAGTCTGCTTCAACACCGCCATGACCGGCTATCAGGAGGTGCTGACGGACCCCTCCTATGCCGGGCAGATCGTGACCTTCACCTTCCCGCATGTGGGCAATGTCGGCACCAATGACGAGGACATCGAGACGACCAATCTTGCGGCCTCCGCGGGCGTGGTCGGATGCGTGGTCAAGGAGCCGATCACCGAGCCTGCCAACTATCGCTCCGCCAAGCATTTCGACAAGTGGCTGAAGGCACGCGGCATCATCGGGCTGTCCGGCATCGACACGCGGGCCCTGACCGCGCGCATCCGCGAGAAGGGCATGCCCAACGGCGTCATCGCGCACAATGCCAAGGGCAAGTTCGACCTGAAGAAGCTGAAGAAGATGGCAGCGGACTGGCCGGGCCTCATCGGCCTTGACCTTGCCAAGGAGGTCTCCCTCACCCAGCGGATGGAGTGGGACGAGAAGCTGTGGGACTGGGAGAAGGGCTATGAGCGCGCCGATGGCGGCACGTACAAGGTCGTTGCGGTCGATTATGGCCTGAAGCGCAACATCCTGCGCTGCCTCACCTCCGCGGGCTGTGACGAGACCGTGGTGCCCGCCACGACGAAGGCCGAGGACATCCTCGCCATGAAGCCCGACGGCGTGTTCCTGTCCAACGGTCCGGGCGACCCGGCGGCCACGGGCGAATATGCGGTGCCGGAGATCAGGAAGCTCGTGGACTCGGGCAAGCCCGTCTTCGGC
>CAIYXE010000629.1 GCA_903930095.1 uncultured Hyphomicrobiales bacterium | reverse complement strand
CTGGTGGCGGCGGATGATCTCCTGCGGGCCAGGCAGGAGCTTGGTAACGCTACGCTAACCCAGCCGTCGTAAGGTGCGGAACATGCAATCGGACGTCACGGCGAATTCAGACACGCATCACCCGGCAGGCCACGTGCCAGCCTCGCTCACCGAAGACGGCTTCCTCGGCGGCCGCCTCAAGCTGCTGCAGCCCGAAAAGGGCTTCCGCGCTGGCATCGATTCGGTGTTCCTCGCGGCGGCGGTGCCCTGTGCCGCGGGCGAATCGGTGTTCGAGGCGGGAATCGGCACCGGGGTGGCCGCGCTCTGCCTGCTCGCCCGCTGCCCGGCCGTGCATCTCACCGGCATCGAGCTCGGCACGCGCTACGCGCTGCTGTGTGAGGAGAACGCAAGGCGCTCTGGCTTCGAGGCAGGCGTCAAGGTGATCCGGGCCGACCTCAGGGATGCGCTCCGCAAGGATGCCATCGCCATGCCCGTGCCGGGTTCCTTCGCCCATGCCATGGCCAACCCGCCCTACCACGAGGACTGCCGCTCCACGCCCTCGCCCAATGCCCTCAAGGCGCAGGCCCATGCCTTCGGCCCAACCGACCTTGAGCTCTGGGTCAAGGTGCTGCACGCCATGGTGGCGCCGCGCGGCACCATCACCATCGTCCACAAGGCGGAAATGTTGAGCCGGCTCCTGCACCAGATGGAGGACCGCTTCGGTGACATCCGGGTGGCCCCGCTCCATCCGCGCCAGGGCGCTGCCGCGAACCGCGTCATCGTCCAGGGCGTCAAGGGCTCGCGCGCGCCGATGCAGTTGCTCCATGGCATCGTGCTGCATGACCAGTCCGGCCGCTTCACGCCGGAGGCGGATGCCGTGCTGCGTGACGGGGCGGCCTGGCGGCTGCGCTGAAGCGTCTTGTCTGCCGCTCACTTGCGGTTGCCGGCCGGCACACCTATGTCATTGCCATGGGGATGCAATCCGTTCTGGAGAGGTTCGTTCCGCCCCGGTTCCGCAAGTCGGTGCCGGTGGTCAATCATGTGTTGCTGCATGGCGCCATCGGCATCGGCGGCCCGATGCGCCCGGCCCTTACCTTCAAGTCTGTCAATCCGCTGCTGGAGCGGGCCTTCCGGCCCAAGGGCCTCGCCGCCGTGGCGATCAGCGTCAATTCGCCGGGCGGCTCGCCCGTGCAGTCCGCGCTGATCCATGCCCGTATCCGTGAACTCGCGGCCGAGAAAGACCTGCCCGTCATGGTATTCTGCGAGGACGTGGCGGCCTCCGGCGGCTACTGGCTGGCCTGCGCGGGTGATGAGATCTATGCTGACGACAGTTCGGTCATCGGCTCGATCGGCGTCATTTCGGCGGGGTTCGGCTTCGTCGATGCCATCGCCAAGCTGGGCGTGGAGCGCCGGGTGCATGCCGCTGGCGACTCGAAATCCATGCTCGATCCCTTCCAGCCGGAAAAGCCGGAGGATGTGGCCCATCTCAAGGGTCTGCAGGCCGACGTGCACCAGTCCTTCAAGGATCTCGTGCGCAAGCGGCGGGGCCGCAAGCTGTCCGGGTCGGACGCGGAGCTGTTCTCCGGCGCCTTCTGGTCTGGCCGGCAGGCACTGTCCAGGGGGCTCATCGACGGGATCGGCCACCTGCACCAGGTGCTGAAACTGCGTTTTGGCGAGAAGGTGGTCATCCGCAACGTCCAGCAGGCCCAGGGCTGGGGCATCCGCCGGCTTGGTTTCGGCGTACAAGACGTTGATATTGCAGGTTCTGCAATGGAGGCACTGGAAACGCGTGCATTGTGGTCGCGTTTCGGCCTATGATGAAATGGTACGGTCATTGGAGGATCCGATGGTTGCTTTGAAGGCTCTTTCCCTCGTCGTCGCGGGGCTCCTGTCGCTCCTTGCGGTGGGCTTCATGGTGCGTGAAATGCAAGCGGTGAAGGTGAAAGCCCGCGCCCAGCAGCCGAAATACCGGCAGACGCGCCGCCTGCGGCAGGATCCGCGCACCGGGATCTATTATCCCGAGGGCTGAAACCCCGGTTTTCCTTGACGCTCTGAACCCTGCCGCATAGGGTCCGCCCCGCTTTTCAAGGCGGACACATGGCGCTGAACCCGACCAAATCCTTCCAGGACCTGATCCTCACGCTCCACCAGTATTGGGGTGAGAAGGGCTGCGTCATCCTGCAGCCCTATGACATGGAAGTGGGTGCCGGCACCTTCCACCCCGCCACCACGCTGCGCTCGGTGGGCCCGCGTCCGTGGGCGGCAGCTTACGTTCAGCCCTCGCGCCGCCCCAAGGACGGACGCTATGGCGAAAACCCCAACCGGTTGCAGCACTATTACCAGTACCAGGTCATCATCAAGCCCTCACCGCCTGACCTGCAGGAGCTCTACCTGGGCTCGCTCGAGGCCATCGGCATTGACCGCTCCCTGCACGACATCCGCT
>CAIYXE010000628.1 GCA_903930095.1 uncultured Hyphomicrobiales bacterium | reverse complement strand
TCGCCCGTCCTTCCTCTGGCTTCAACCGTGGGAGAGCCTGGGATCTTCGCTGTTCTCACGCACAACCGAACAGTCGCTCGTTCACGCGAACGCAAGAACAAGGCAGGTTACCGTGACCAAGATCATCTGTGGAGTGGATATTTCCAAGAAACACCTCGATGCCGCCATATGGCCGGGCGGCGCCTTTGAGCGCTTCGCCAATGATGCCGGGGGCATTGCGGCACTCGCTGCCTTCTGTACCGGCCATGAGGTGGAGCTGGTGGCGATGGAGGCCACCGGCGGCCTCGAGCGCATGGCCTTCGGCCTTCTCTGGGAGCACGGCCTTACCTGTGCCCTGGCCAATCCCAGAAGTGTCCGCCACTATGCCAGCGCGATGGGCTTCCTCGAGAAGACCGACCGCATCGATGCCATCGTCATCGCACGCTTCGCGCTCAGCAAGGACCTCAAGCCCACCCCACCCGCCAGCGAAAAGCAGAGCCGCCTCAAGGGCCTGGCCGGCAGGCTCAGGCAGGTTACCGAGGATATCACCATCAACAAGCAGCGCCTCAGCCGCCTCGAAGACGCCGGGATCAGGACAAGCATCGAGGAGGTCATCCGCCTCCTCAAGCGCCAGGCGCGCCAGCTCGAAGGCGAGATCGCCTCCCTGATCGATGACGACCCGTTGTGGGCCGCCCTCGACAAGGCCTTCCGCTCCGTGAAGGGGGTGGCAGGCCGCACCGTGGCCCGTCTCATGGCCGACCTGCCGGAGATCGGAACCTTCGGCAACAAGGCCATCACCAAGCTCGTCGGCCTCGCACCCCTCGCCAACGACAGCGGCAAAATGGCAGGCCGCCGCTCCATCCGCGGCGGCCGCTGCAACGTGCGCTCCATCCTCGTCCTTGTCGCCGCTGTCGCCAAAAAACACGACCCCAGCCTCGCCGAGTTCGCCCGCAGGCTCACCGCCGCAGGAAAACCACGCATGGTCATCCGCGTCGCCGTCGCACACAAACTCCTCGTCCGCCTCAATGCAAAAGCACGCGAAACGCGTGCTCAGTTCGCAAATGCAACTTGACACTCAAGACAGTCGCTCTCCCGCGCAGCGGGAAAGGAAGGGGACCCAACGAAGTTGGGGGAGGTGAGGGGACGCGGGGCTCCGCATTCTCTTGCTTGCGCGGCATCCCCTCATCTCCCCGTTGCGTTCCGCAACGGGTCCCTTCTATTCCCGCTGAAGGAGCGGGAGAAGACATCAGAAGTCACACGGCGTTCATTTGACGGTCTGCTGATCCAGACGCGTGGTCCGGCCAGGTGGCATTGCGTGGCCGCGAAGAACTCTCGCCTGCCGCCGTTTTTGCACTCCATCAGGTTCCGCAGAAGGTGCGGTACGGTCTGTCTGTCTCGTCGGGTGGCTCGGCATAGCCTTCCGCGCCCGGCTGTTCCTGGTAGGGAGTCATCAGCACACGGAGCATGGCTTCGAAGGGCGCGTAGTCCTGGCGCTCCACTGCAGCCCCTATCATCTCCTCCACCCGGTGGTTCCGCGGGATATAGGCCGGGTTCACGGAGCGCATCAGGGCGAGCTGCTCTTCCGGGCCTTGCGGGTCGCGTGCCAGCCGCGCGCGCCATGCCGGCAGCCAGTCCGCGAGTGCGGCTGGTTCCTGTCCGTTGCTCAGTGTACGGAGCGTGAGGGTAAAGTCGGCCCGTGCCATCTGCATCGCATCGAGCAGCGCCTGGATCAGGTCGAGGTCGCCGTCCTCCGCTGAAACGAGGCCGATCTTGCTGCGGAAGCCCGCCAGCCAGTGCCTGGCGTAGATTGCCGGAAAGCCCTCGATCCGTTCCGTGGCGATGCGCACGGCCTCTTCCCTGCTCTCATGCAGGAAGCCCAGCAGCGTCTCGGCGAGGCGCGCGAGGTTCCACTGCGCGATGGGCGGCTGGTTGGCATAGGCATAGCGGCCGTATGAGTCGATCGAGCTGAACACCGTCGCCGGGTCATAGGCATCCATGAAGGCACAGGGACCATAGTCGATGGTTTCGCCAGCGACGCTCATGTTGTCGGTGTTCATCACCCCGTGGATGAACCCCACCTGCACCCAGCGCGCGACGAGCGCTGCCTGCGCGTCCATCACATGGTCAAGGAGGCCGAGGGCCGGGTTTTCCGTGCCCGAGAGCTGCGGATAGTGCCGCGCAATGACATGGCCGATCAGCGCCGCGAGCGACTCTTGGTCGCGCCGCACGGCAAAGAACTGGAAGGTCCCCACCCTGATATGGCTGGAGGCCACCCGCGTCAGCACCGCGCCCGGCAGCACCGCCTCGCGATAGACCTTCTCGCCCGTGGTCGCGGCCATGAGCGCGCGGGTGGTGGGGATGCCCAGCGCATGCATGGCTTCACTCACCAGATATTCGCGCAGCACGGGGCCCAGCGCCGCGCGGCCGTCTCCCCGCCGGGAGAAAGGTGTTGGGCCTGCACCCTTCAGCTGGATGTCGCGGCGCCTTCCCTGCCGGTCCAAGACCTCGCCCAGCAGGATCGCCCGCCCGTCACCCAGTTGCGGCACGAAGTTTCCGAACTGGTGGCCGGCGTAGGCCTGGGCAATGGGAGCAGCACCGGCGGGAATGAGGTTCCCCACCGCCATCTCCGGGGTGAGGCCCGCCGGGTCGATGCCGAGTTCGTGGGCAAGTGCTGCATTCACCTTGATGAGTGCGGGTGCCTCGACGGGCGTGGGCAGAACGTCCACATGCATGGCGCCGGGCAGCCGGGCGTAGCTGTTGTCAAAGGCGATGGCGGGTCCGGTTTGGTGCAAGTCTGTCATGGCCACACTATAGGCCCTCGCGCCGGAAAGTTCCTCTTCATCACGACATAAAGATTTCTTTATGTCTGCATGGACAGCGACGGCCGCCGCTGCTATAGGACCGCCCGATTGAGGAGATGAGGACAGCCCATGACCAGCACCCGCCACGACTATCACGTTGCCGACATCACGCTTGCGGATTGGGGCCGCAAGGAAATCGACATGGCCGAGGTCGAAATGCCGGGCCTGATGGCGACGCGGGCCGAATACAAGGCGCTGCAGCCGTTGCGCGGCGCCCGCATCTCGGGCTCGCTCCACATGACGATCCAGACGGCGGTGCTGATCGAGACGCTGGTGGCGCTCGGCGCCGAGGTGCGCTGGGCCTCCTGCAACATCTTCTCGACGCAGGACCATGCGGCCGCCGCCATCGCCGCCGCCGGCATCCCGGTCTTCGCCTTCAAGGGCGAGAGCCTGAAGGACTACTGGGACTTCACCGCCAGGATCTTCGACTGGCCGGATGGCCGCCCGTCCAACATGATCCTCGATGATGGTGGCGACGCGACACTCTACATCCTCCTCGGCTCCAAGGCCGAGAAGGACCCGTCCCTCATCGCCCACCCCAAGAGCGAGGAGGAGGAGTATCTCTTCGCCGCCATCGCCAAGCGGATCAAGGAGCAGCCGGGCTGGTTCGACACGGTGAAGGCCGCGATCAAGGGCGTTTCGGAAGAAACGACGAC
>CAIYXE010000627.1 GCA_903930095.1 uncultured Hyphomicrobiales bacterium | reverse complement strand
GCAAATCTCTCTCCCCGAAATTCCAGCGGCAAAAATACCCAGTATTTGCGGGCTTCTTCGCGAAAAGCTCCTGACTGCCGGAATTTTCGCGAGGCCGAATTTCGTCTCTCTCCGCCCGATATTCTCCAAAGCTCCTGACTGCGCCGGAAAAGTACGGCGGCGATAAAGCATTGATTAGAAATACTATTCTCTGGTGGTTGTCGCTGTGCTTTGGTTAGTCCAAGCGGCATGCGGAAGGGTTCCGTATCGAATCTGAACAGTCGATGGGCTCGTCCCCTCATAAACGGTTCAGGGATACGTATTGACTCAAACAAGTGGCCGAAATCTATGTTGGCTTTAGGAGGTTGTTGAGCCTGTCAGCACAGCGAAAACCTGAATGTGTCCGTTGCCTGGCGTGGATAAGTTCGAGATACATCAGCGGTTTGTAGTTTGTAACGACCAGCTCAAACCTTTGGCGCTTTGAAAGACCCTCCATGAACTCACGGCCATCACTCCGAAGGGTATTGCAGTATCTCCAGTCGCTTCCCCCTTGACATCCATATTGTTAACAATCAACAATCGATGTAGATCAAGGTCGTCTGGAGCCCATGGCTGAAATCCACGCATTGTCCGCTGTCGAACTCCGGCGTCTGATTGGAGCGCGGAAACTCTCGCCGGTCGAGCTGATGCGCCATTGCCTGGGCCGGATCGAGAGGCTCAATCCGCTGCTGGTGGCCTTCTGCGACATGCGTCCCGAGCAGGCGCTTCGCGAAGCCCGGGCGGCGGAAGAGGCGGTGATGCGGGGCGATGAGCTAGGCCGCCTGCACGGGCTGCCGATCGGCATCAAGGACATGAACGACGTCGCGGGCCTCGCTACCACCTATGGTTCGCATCTCTATAAGACCAATGTCGCGGCAGAGGACGAGTTCATAGTTGCCCGTCTGAAGCGGCAGGGCGCCATCGTCGCGGGCAAGACCAATATTCCCGAGCTTGGCTTTGGCGCGACGAGTTCCAATCCGCTGTGGGGCACGACGTGTAATCCGCATGACGTGCGTTACACGTCGGCGGGCTCGTCCGGGGGAACGGCGGTGGCGCTGGCAGCGGGGCTGGTTCCCCTTGCCATGGGCTCCGACTTCGCGGGCAGTCTGCGCACCCCGGCATCCTTCAACGGCATCACCGGAATTCGTCCCTCGGCGGGAACAGTCGCCAATGAGCGCCGCGCCTTTGGCTTCTCTCCCTTCAACGTCGAAGGGCCGATGGGACGGGAGGCAAAAGACGCACGCCTGCTGCTCGCCGCCATGGCGAGCCAGGAAAGCTTCGATCCGCTAAGCTTTGCGACTGATCCGCAGTGGGGCGGTCCCGCGCGGCCCGTGGACCTGTCTAGGCTGAAAGTTGCGGTCTCGGAGGACCTCGGCTTTGCTCCGATGGACAATGGCGTGCGGCGCGACTTCCGCGCAAAGCTCGGGCGGTTTGGCCACTGGTTCCGCACCATCGGCGACGCGTGCCCCGATCTTGTCACTGTCGACAGGGTTCTGGCGGCCATGCGTAGTCTCGAGTTCGTCCATGACTTCAAAGAGATCTACGACCGGGACAAGAGCGCGCTGGCGCCCAACGTGCAGTTCGAGGTCGAGCGCGGGCTGAAGGTGGAGATCGGCGAGGTCGCCTGGGCGACCGGCGAACATTCCCGTATCCATCGCCGCAGCCAGGCTTTCTTTGAGGACTGGGACATGCTCGTGACGCCGGCCGCCTCCGTCCATCCTTTCCGGCACGAGGCGGAGTGGCCGAAGGAAATCAATGGCCAGAAAATGGCGAACTACCTGCGCTGGGAGGCGATTGCCT
This sequence comes from uncultured Hyphomicrobiales bacterium, assembly GCA_903930095.1. Classification (GTDB taxonomy): domain Bacteria; phylum Pseudomonadota; class Alphaproteobacteria; order Rhizobiales; family Aestuariivirgaceae; genus Aestuariivirga. The sequence goes on along the minus strand of CAIYXE010000627.1, from coordinate 8,591 downwards.
ATGGCGTGACGCTGATGGGAAACCCCGCGGTGGTCATTCCCTGCGGCAAGGGTAGTGACGGTCTTCCATTCGGCATCCAGATCGTCGGGCGCCTGCATCACGACGCATTCCTCGCGGATGCCGCGGTGACGCTCGAGGCTCTGTTCGAACAAGACGATGAGCTTCGCCGGCCGCGGCCAGACTTCGGCCGGCTCGAAGAACAGGCAAGAAGTCTGGGACATAATGAACGTAACCCCTGAAGGGAGGGAAACATGAAGTTACTATGGTCACTCGCGATCGCCGCAGGCCTAGCGCTGTCAATCGCCGCTCCGGCCTCGGCCGGAAAGCTCGACGACATCAAGGCCAAGGGTGAAATCAAATACGGCCTCGAAGCGCAGTACAGGCCCTTCGAGTTCCGCGACGAGAACAACAACATCGTCGGCTACGACATCGACCTGGCCGATGCCTTCGCCAAGTCGCTCGGCGTTAAGGCCGTGCCCATCGATACCAACTGGTCCACGGTGATCCAGTCGCTCTACAATGGTGACTTCGACATGATTCAGGGCGGCATGACCGCCACGCAGAAGCGCTTCGAGAAGGTCAACTTCTCGGTGCCCTACATGGATGCCGCGTCTGGCCTCATGATGAAGAAGGATGGCGGGCCTACCGACTTCAAAGGCCTGAACGGCAAGGCCGTCGCCGCCGGCAATGGCACGCCGCAGATCAAGATGTTGCAGGACTGCGCCGCCGCCGCCGGCATCGCCTTCGACGGCGAGATCCAGACCTTTGATAACGACGCACTTGCCTATGAGGCCATGAAGTCCGGCCGCATCGCCGGATATGCCTCCACCATCGTGTCGCTTCTGGAAGGCCACAAGGCCAACCCCGATCTCAAGGCCATGTCGTGGAACTGCGACGGCAAGTTCGGCGGCGAGTGGACGGCGGCGGCCTTCCGCAAGGAAGACGAAGACCTGCGCGCGGCCTTCGACGCCTTCATCCTCGAGTCTAAGAAGAACGGCCTGCTCAATGACCTCCAGATGAAGTGGTTCGGCCAGTCCTTTGTCGAGGCCCTGCCCGACAAGGCTCCGGCCTGGTAAGGTCGGCCGATTTACCCCGCCGCCGTCATGGCGGCGGGGACTGGCTCGACGGCAAGCAAAAAGATGGATCCGGTCTTCATGTTCGATGTCCTGGTGCGGCTTATCCCGCCACTGGGACTGACCATCGCGCTTTCCTTGACGGCGCTGCTGATCGCAACGCCGATTGGGCTTGGACTTGGCATGCTGCGGGCCACGCTCACGGACGGGTCTATCGCGGCCCGCATTCTCGATCTCTACGTCTTCGTGGTGCGCGGCACCCCGATCCTGATCCAGATCTTCGCTGTATATTTCCTGCTTCCCATGACCGGGTTGAAGCTCCCGCTGTTCTGGATGGGTGTGCTGGCGCTGGTGTTTAATTCGGCGGGCTATCAGATCGAAATTGCCCGCGCAGGGGTCAATTCGGTGCCGCGGGGCCAGTGGGAGGCTGCGGCGGCGATCGGGTTCAACCGGCCGCAGTCGCTTCTGACCTTCATCCTGCCCCAGGCAGCACGCCGCATGGCGGGGCCGGTGATGAACGAGCTCTCGCAACTCATCAAGGCGTCCTCCGTCCTCTCGGTCATTACACTCTATGAATTGCACAAGGCATCGGAGGCGATTATCTCGGCCAATTTCCGCTTCGTCGAAGTTCTCATCGTCGAGGGCTTCTGGTACTTCGTTTTCGTCTATACGCTTGTCATAATCGCCCAGCGCATCGAGGGGCGCTTCTCGGCCTCCGGCGGGCTGGCGGAGCAGCGATGAGCCTGAGCCTGACATCCTTTCTGGAGGTGATGCCGCCCTTGCTGAAGGCGGCCGTTGTCACGGTGGAGATCAGCATACTGTCGCTGGCATTCGCCTGCGTGATCGCGCCGCCGCTTGCCATCGCTCGCATGATCGGGCCCTGGCCGTTGCGGTTTGCAGTCTCGGTGCTGGTTGAGGCTGTGCGCGGTGTTCCGCCTCTTGTCGTCATCGCCTTCGTCTATTTCGCGCTTCCGGCCATCGGTCTGACGTTCAGCGGCTTCTGGACGGGGGTTACCGCGCTGACGGTTGTGGGTGCAGTCTATGCCGTCGACATCGTGCGCTCCTCCATCGAGAGCCTTGGCCGCGGCCAGAAGGAGGCCGCCCTGGCGCTTGGATTTCCGGTCTGGCGGGCCTATCTCGAAATCCTGTTTCCGCAAGCGCTGAAACGCATCCTCCCGCCGCTCACCAACGAACTCGCGAATGTGATCAAGGCCTCGGCCCTTCTGTCGGTCATCTCCGTGAATGAAATAAGTCACGTCGGCCAGGGCCTGATCTTCGAGACGTTCATCGTCGTCGAAATCATCATACAGATGGCCGTCCTCTACCTGATCATCGTGGGATGCCTGTCTGCCCTGTCGAGAGCCCTGGAGCGCCGCCTTGCACACTGATCCGAATGCGCTTCTCGCCATGAGAGGCATCACCAAGAGCTATGGGGCCTTCAAGGCGCTGGACAACGTCGACCTCGACCTGCGCCGTGGGGAAAAGCTCGTCGTCTGCGGACCTTCGGGCTCCGGAAAGTCCACGCTCATCCGCTGCATCAACCGCCTCGAGGAGCCGGAACTTGGATCGATCGCCATCGAGGGCGAGGAGGTGGGCACCAGCGGTGCTGAAATGATCGCCCTCAGGCGGCGGGTCGGCATGGTGTTCCAGCAGTTCAACCTGTTTCCGCATCTCCCGGTGATCGACAACATCACCATCGGCCCGCGGCGCCTGAAGGGCATGTCCCGCGCGGAAGCCGTGGAAAGGGCCATGGCGCTTCTTGAGCGGGTGAAGCTCTCCGACCAGGCGAGCAAGCTTCCATCGCAGCTTTCGGGCGGCCAGCAGCAGCGCGTGGCCATCGCCCGCGCGCTGGCGATGGAGCCCGTCTTGATGCTGTTCGACGAGCCGACATCCGCGCTCGACCCCGAGATGATCAAGGAAGTGCTCGACGTGATGCTTGAACTGGGCCAGCAAGGCATGAGCATGATCGTGGTGACCCACGAGATGGGATTTGCTCGGCGTGCGGCCGACCGCATCGTCTTCATGGACAAGGGCCGCATCGTTGCAGGTGCGCCGCCGCGGGAGTTCTTCGACAATCCATCGCACCCGCGGCTGAGGCAGTTCCTTGACAATATTCTGGGACACTGAGAGGGGCTGAGAGTGACGAGACCGCAGCGGATCGCCTTCATCTGGCCCAATGACGGGCTGAACGACGATGAGTTCTGGGCCTATGTGCCACCTGGCGTCTCGTGGCTGACGACGCGTTATCCCGGAACCCTGGAGGGGCACGGCCTTGACCGGGAAACGTTCCTCGCTTCCGCGGAACTCGGCCCGATGATCGCGGCGGCCCGGCTCATGCGGCCCCTGCGGCCCGATGTCGTGGCGCTGGGCGACCATGCGGGCTCTTTCATCAAGGGTATCGGCGGGGATGAGGCGCAAGCCGCGGCCTTGGCCGAAGCCGCAGGCGCCCCACACGCCACAACACCTGCGACCGCCATGGTGGCCGCGCTGAGGCACCTCAACGCCAGGCGCATCGCGGTCACCTCTCCCTATGACCGGGAGGTGACGGATGCGGGCATTGCCTTTCTCGAGGCGCATGGCTTCGAAGTTGTGGCCGTCGAACGGGAAAGCCTCACGGACGAGCATGAGATTGCCTCGCGCGACGCCTGGGCCTGGCGCGATCTGGCCCTGAAGGCCGACCACAGGGAGGCAGAGGCCATCGCCTTGTTCGGCTGCGGGATACGCACTGCCGGCATGCTGCCTGACCTTGAAATGGCTGCTGGAAAGCCCGCGGTTCCGGCCACGGCCGCACTCGTCTGGCATGCCTGCAGCCTTGCCGGCATGCGGCCCAGCAAGCCTGGACTGGGGAGGTTGTTCGCGCCGCTTGTTCCGGAGTTCGAAACGCAGCACCTGCATCACGCGCTGGGCCTGCATCTGTCAACCGGCACGAAATCCTTCGCGCTTAGCAGAACGCCGCCGCTCTTCGTGTCGGGGGCTGGAACCTGGCTGACCGATACGCAGGGCAGGCATTACCTCGATTTCGCCTGCGGTTCGGGCACGACGGTGCTTGGCCATGGCCACCCCGCCGTGATGCGCGCCATCCGGGAACAACTCGACTCCGGTGTCACCCATCTGGGGCCGCATTTCCATGCGCCGGTGCAGATCAGGCTGATGGAGCGGCTGGCCTCCGTATTGCCGTCCGAACTCGGCGTGTTTCACCCCGTGACCAATGGCACGGAGGCGGTGGAGGCCGCGCTCAAGGCAGCGATCCACGCAACCGGGCGCCGCCGCTTCATCGCCTTCGCAGGGGCCTATCATGGCAGAACCCTGGGTTCGCTCGCGCTTTCGCATGCGAGGGGCAGTAATGCCGTGCTGGGGACCCTTGTCCCTGACACCACTCATCTGCCCTATCCTCTGACAGCTGAGAACGCCAGCCATCTGACGGCGCGCCTTGGTGAGGAACTGGCGCGGGGAGATGTTGCAGCGGTGATCGCCGAACCGGTGCAGGCGACGGCCGGCATGCGTGTTCCTGCGCCTGGATGGCTCCACGCTGTTCGCAAGGCCACGGAGAAGGCGGGAACATTGCTGATCATGGATGAGGTGTTCACCGGCTATGGCCGCACCGGGCGCCTGTTTGGTTTTGAGTGGAGCGACGAAGTCTCGCGGACAGGCATCGTTCCTGATCTGCTGGTGCTCGGCAAAGCGGCAAGTGGCGGCATTCCCGGCGCCATTCTCGCAGGCCGCCGGGACATATTGCAGGGTTGGAAGCCTGGCGTACAGTCCTCGACGTTCCAGATGCATCCCGTGTCTGCAGCAGCATCGCTGGCTGTTCTGGAAGAACTCATCGGCCATGACTACCCGGCGCGGGCGCTGGCTGCCGGAGAACGCATGCGTGCAGCGATCGGGGCGGAGGCTGCGCATTTGCCTGGCTTCGGCGGGATCTCCGGCGTGGGGGCGATGATCGGCGTGGCCGTCACCGATCCCGCAGGCGATCCCGATCAGGAGCTGACGCGAGCGATCCGCGCCAAGGCCCTTGGTGAAGGGCTGATAACCTGGGAGTGCGGCACGCATGGCCATGTCATCGGCCTTGTGCCGCCGCTCACCGTGAGCGACGGCGAGATCGATCGAGCCGCGGGCATTCTGGGGCTGGCTTTCAGGCGAGCGCGATAAGGGAGATCTCGACCAGCGCGCCCTCGCCGATATCGCGTACCTCGACGAGATTGCGAGCCGGCGGCTGATCGCCAAAGGTTTCGCGGAAGACCGTGTTGACAGCGTGCTTGACCGACAGGTCAGTGACATAGACCCAGGTCATCATGACCTTCGAAGGCCCTGAGCCTGCCGCCCTCAGGATCTCGAGGCAATGCTGCATCGAAAGGCGCGCCTGCGCCTCCCCGCCTTCCACGATGTGCCCGCTCGAGGGGTCGCGTGGCATCTGCCCAGAAACGAAGACCAGCCCGTTGCCCCGTGTTGCAACAGAAACCGGCGAGGTGGAGGCAGGCGCGTTGGCGGTGACGATCAGTTCCCTCACGTGTTTCGCTCCACTTAAGTCCACCGCTGGTTCACGGTGGTGATGAATTCCTCGAGACCCCACCGTCCGCCTTCGCGGCCGATGCCTGCCGTGCCGAAGCCTCCGGTTGGTACATCGGGGCCCTGAATCCTGGTGGTGTTGACGCCGATTGAGCCAAACCGCAGCATGGCGATCTCCTCCAGGCGCGGCTCGCCATAGACGTAGCAGGCAAGTGCCTGGGTTTCCCTTGCGGCGGTGGCGAAGGCCGCCGTCTGGTCAGGCACGGATGTGAGCGACATCAGCGGACCGAAAGCTTCATGCGAGCAGAGCGCAGCATCGTTCTCAACGACCGTTGGCGGAAAGGCGCAGGCCGCTGCTATGGCGCCGGGTGTGCCGAAGCTGTGGACAGCGCCTGATCTCGCGCTCTCAGCTACCAGCGCGCGCAGGGACTCCACTGCCTGGTGTGTGCGCACGGGTCCCATTGTGACGCCCGAGTCGGACGCACCATATGTGACCTGCGACAGCCGGGCGAACAAGGCCTCGCGGAATGCAGCATGAAGGCTCTCGATGACGTAGATCCGGTTCTGCGCCGAGCAGGCTTGCCCGGCGGCGCGCAGCTTGCGGGCGACCGCGTCGTCTGCCGCACGTTGCACGTCAGCGCCCTCGATCACCAGAAACGGATTGTTACCGCCGAGTTCGAGGACGAGGCGCTTGAGGCTTCCCGCCGCCGCCGCGGCGAGTGCTTTACCGGTACTGGTCGATCCGGTGAAGCTTAGTACACGGAACGCTGGATCACGCACGAGCCTGTCGAGAGCGGATCGATCGGTGTGGTTCACCAAGCCAAGCACATCACCGAGCCCGGCCTTGTCAATACACGCGAACAGTTTTGCTGCGGTGAGGTGTGACAGCGAGGATGGTTTGACGATTGCGGGACAGCCACAGGCCATTGCCGGCGCGATCTTGCGGGTTATTCCGGCCAGAGGATCGTTGAACGGGGTGATGAGCAGGGCAGGGCCTGCAGGCACGGCCTTGATGACGCGCTCCCCTCGGCGCTCCGATAGCGACTCGATCGTGTCCGCGGCTTCCGCCGCGAAGGTGATGAAACTGATGGCGTAGTCGACCTCGTCTGCCGCTTCGGGGGGAGTCTTGCCAACTTCCGCGATGATCAGCGAAGTGAATGCATCCTTCTCAGTGGCGATCACCGCGGCGAGGTTTCCCAGTTTCTGGCGCCGCTCCTTCGCGTTTGCCAGTATTGCGAGGGCGCGGGGCAATGATGCGAGGCGGGCCGCGATCTCCGCCTCCGGCGTCGGCGACCAGGCGCCGACCGGCAGGCCCGAATTGGGCGAAATCACCTCGGGCATCAGCGCTGCCCCAGAAGGCCGGCACGCTCGAGGCGGCGGCGGATTTCCACCATCTCTTCCTCGGGGCGGCCGAAGCAGAAGCGGAAATGGTCACCATAGCGCGCGCCGAAGGCATCGCCGCTCAGCGGATAAAGCCCCTCGGCCCGCATGCGGGCCAGCGTCTGCTCGGCCTGCGGCAGCTTCGGGAAGATGTAGAAGGTGCCCTGGTTCGGCGAACACTGCCAGCCATTCCTCTCGACGATCTCGAGCGCGATCGCCCGCGAGGCAAGGTAGTGGCTCGACGCCGGAATGCTATCCGAATGACGCAGTGTCGCAAGGGCCGCGGCCTGGCTGAGGCTGGGAGCGGAACTCATGAGCGTCTGGTGCGCCGCGACGACCTGCTTGTAGATCCGTACATGCGCCATGCAGACGCCTACGCGCAACCCCTGCAAGTGATAGTTCTTCGAGAAGGAATTGAAGAGCAGCAGATATTCCGATGGCCTGGTCACGGCACGCTGCCATGCGGCGGCATCGAACATCACGTTGGAGAAGCTTTCATCCACCATGAGGAACGCCCCGCGGCTTTCCGCCTGGTCCATTAGGATGGCGAGTTCCTCACCTGTGTGCACCCGTCCGCTCGGGTTGCAGGGGTTCGACAGGATCATGGCTCCCGCGCCGCTGGCGGTGAAGGCCTCCGCCACGGCGCCGGCCCTGATGGTGAAATTGTCCGCGGGATCGAGTTGCAGCATGACCGGGCGATAGCCCGCCATTCGCACGATGTCCTCATAGCTCGGCCACGCTGGTCCGACGATCAGGACCGTCGACTGTTCCGGCAGAACGGCGCGCATGGCCGCGAACTCCGCGATCTTTGCGCCGGCGCTGATGAAGAGTTGATGATCAGGCAGGACCCAACGGCCGAAGAACTCCTCCCGTGCTGCCTTACGCAGCGGGGCGAGGCCTTCGGCAGGCGTGAGCTTGTTGCTGAAGGGAAAGTCGATCGCGTTGGCTTCCGTGATCTCGGGGAATGTCGGCGTGCTGAGAGAGAGCACGGATTGCCCCTCGCGCCGCGCCCTGTCGATTTCCTCAGCGAGCGACAGGGTGGGCGAAAGTCGGACCGTCACGCCGTGTCCGGGATGTCCGGGGGAAGGCGCGTGACTGGCTGTATTGAGCAGGTCTGCATTCGTCATGTCGGTTACACGTCTTCGTTTCGCGGGCGGCGGCGTCAAGCAACGCTGCGCATCTGCACACTAACCGTGCACAGCATTTCCTGTCAATTGTTGACAATAGACATGAACCACTGTTTTACTGCTGTCAGAGCGGCAAGCAGCGCCGCTTCTACACGGGAGGAAGAGATGACGGCTATCATTCGATTGGACTCAGTGCGCCTCCATAGGCGCAGCGTACTCAAGGCAGCCGCTGGGGCAGGAACGGCGCTCGCCACGCCATGGCTCTGGGTGCCGCGCGCCCATGCCGCGGGAGAAGTCAACGTGCTGGCATTCGGGGGTTATGAAGAGCCGGGCATGCTCGAACCCTTCGAGAAAGAGACGGGCATCAAGGTCAATCTCAAAATTCACGACGGCTCCGACGAGGAGATGGTCGCGCTCGTCAAGACCTCGGCCCCGGGGACATTTGACATCATGACCCCGACATCCGCCTACATCCCTCAAGCGGCGCGTGACGGCATCCTGATGG
>CAIYXE010000626.1 GCA_903930095.1 uncultured Hyphomicrobiales bacterium | reverse complement strand
GAGGAGACGACGGCCAGCTCCGACATGGCGAGCACGCCATTCAGCAGCACGAGGCCGAGCAGTACCAGAAGTTCGATCGCCAGCATGGGGACCGCGCATATAGCGGACGGGCCCGCCGCATGCAAATCCGGGGTTGCCCCGTCAGAAGCTCTCGGCGATCCAGCGGCCCATACGCCTGACATAGCCGGACTGGGCGCGCGCCACGGCCTCTGCCTTGGACTTCGGCAACGCCCAATGGATATCGGGCTTCAGCGCATGGTTCAGAAGGCCTGCGCACACCGCGAAACCGGGGGAATGGGCGCTCTCCGGCATGCCCTGCACATGGGCGGGCGCACCCATGCGCACCTGCCGGTCCAGCCACTGCGCGGCCACCTCACGCACCCCGTTGAGCTGGCTGGCGCCACCGGTGATGACGAGGCGGCGGCCCGCCAGGTGCAGCGCGCCCGAGGCCTCGAGCCTGGCGCGCAGCAGCTCGAAGGTCTCCTCGAGCCGCGGCCTGATGATGCCGGTGAGCATCGACTTCGGCACCTGCTGCACGGTGTCGACGCCGCGCTCGCCCAGCAGCGGCACGGAGATCATCTCGCGCTCGTCCACGGCGCTCGCGAGTGCGGAGCCCCACAGCGTCTTCATGCGCTCGGCATGGGCGATGGTTGTGGAAAGCCCGCGCGCGATGTCGTTGGTGATGTGCTGGCCGCCAAGCGGCAGCACATCGGCGGTCACCAGCTTGCCGTCATGGAAAATGGCGAAGCTCGTCGTCGCGCCCCCCATGTCGACGACCGTGACGCCGAGCGTCTTCTCATCCTCGGCCAGCACGGCGCGGGCGGCCGCATAGGGCGCGATGACGAAGCCGGCGATCGAGAGATGTGCGCGCTCCACGGCGAGGGCGAGGTTCTTGAGGTGCGGCGGCTCGACCGTCACGACGCCGAGTTCGAGCGACAGGCTTTCGCCGAACATTCCCGTCGGATCCTTGATGCCCCGGGCGTCGTCGAGCTGGTACTGAAGCGGCGAGAGATGCAGGATGTTGCGGCGGCCGGGATCGACCTGCGCCAGGGCTGCGTCGCGCACCCTGTCCACGTCCATGGGCTCCACCTGGCCGGAGGCGACGGCCATCGTGCCGGTATGCAGGCGCGACTGCGGCCGGCCGCCGGAGACGTTCACATGAATTTCGTTGATGGTGCGCTGCGCCATGCGCTCGGCGGCATCGACCGCGAGCCGGATTGCGCGCTCAGCCTCGTCGACGTTGATGATCGCACCGGAGCGCACCCCGCGTGAGAGCTGGTGGCCGACGCCCAGAACCTTCAGGCTGAATTTCTCGTCCGCATCCGCGCTGCGGTGCTTGGCGGGCACGGCGTCGGCAATGAGGCAGCAGATCTTGGTCGAGCCGATGTCGAGCGCGGCGATCAGCCCACCCTTGGAAACGGCTGGCGGCTTGGCGCCGCCCTTGCCCTGAAACTGCACCACCGTCATCTGCGACATTTCCCCAAAAACCCGGGCGGGGTGGATCCGTTCTACTCGGTCCCCGCCGTCTTCCTGCCTCCGGCCTCGATCTCGGCCGGATCGAGCTCCGCCACCTCGACGATCACCCGCCCGGCGAGCCGCAGGTCAACCGACCTGATGCCCCGCGAGAGCAACTGCTGCGTCCTGTTCAGCTCGTCAGCCATGCGGAGCGCATCCTGCCAGTCCCGTTCTGGCAGCTGCACGGTGATGCCGCTGTCCAGATAGAGCGTCCAGCGGCGTTTCCCCACCCGCGCGGCCGCCTTCATCTGCAACAATATGCCGGGATAGGCTGAAAGTTGGTTAATGAGATCGGCCACCGCGGTATTGGCCCCCTCGCCGGTGACCAGCGGCAGCCGCACGAGCTTGGCCGCGGCCAGTCCGCTCATCGCCGCGCCCGTCCGGTCGATCACGTAATATGACTCGCCCCGCTGCCAGATGGCGAAGGGCTCGCGCTCCTTCACCTCCACCGCGAGCTGGTTCGGAAACAGCCGCTGCACCTTGGCGCGCTCGATCCAGTCGAGGCCTTCGAGGATGCGGCGGGCGTGGCCCGCGTCAAAGCCCAACAGCGAGCCTCCCGGCTGCACGCCGATCGCCGCAAGCAAGGCTTCCGGCTCGTGATGCTCGAGCCCGGTGATGGAGATGTCCTCCGCCGCCATGCCAACCAGGCTCGCCGCCTTTCCGGGCAGCAACAGCCACATGCTGCCTTCATAATCGAGGTGGCCACCGCGCAGCAGGCCTGCCGCCAGCACCACGCCCAGCACCACCACCGCGCCCGCGCGCAGCGCCAGGCGGAAGCGGAAGGCGGAGAGCCGGTCGAGCCATGTGGACGAGCGCTTGCGCACATAGACGCTGTAGACGCCGCTCATCGGTCCACCGACGCATCGTTCACCATCCAGGTGACGAGCGCCTCATAGCTGTGCCCGGCATGTGCCGCGAGTTCGGGCACCAGCGAGGTGCCCGTCATGCCCGGCTGGGTATTGACCTCGAGCAGGATCAGTTCGCCCGTGCCGCCCTCGTCATAACGGAAATCGGCGCGTGACACGCCGCGGCAGCCCAGCGCCCTGTGGGCGCGAAGCGCCAGATCCTGGCAGTGGCGGTAGACAGCCCCGGCTATCTCCGCGGGCAGAATGTGCTGGGAGCCGCCCGGCGCGTATTTTGCCGTATAGTCATACCAGCTCGAACTCTTCGACACGATGTCGATGACTCCCAGCGGCGTCTCGCCGATCACCGCGCAGGTCAGTTCCTTGCCGGGCACGAAGCGCTCGACCATGGCGTGGGAGCCAAAGATGTGGCGTTCGTCCAGCACGCCACGCGCCGGGCCGTTGGCCGTTTCGAGCACAATATGCACGCCCACGCTCGAGCCCTCATTCACCGGCTTCACGACATAGGGCGGAGGCATCGGGTGGCCCGCCGCCACCTCTTCCAGCGGCACGAGCAGGCTCTCGGCCACGGGAATGCCCGCTGCGGCGAAGATCACCTTCGATTTTTCCTTGTGCATGGCAAGCGAGGAGGCCAGCACGCCCGAATGGGTATAGGGGATCTGCAGGGTTTCGAGGATCGCGGCGCAGCAGCCGTCCTCGCCCCACTTGCCGTGGAGCGCATTGAAGGCCACATCCGGCTTCATCTCCTGCAGCACCGGCACGATGCTGCCGCGCTGGACATCGACAGGCACGGCCCTGAAGCCCGCCCGCGTCAGCGCGGCGAGGCAGGACTTGCCGGAGGACAGGCTGACCTCGCGCTCGGCCGACCAGCCGCCCATGAGCACGGCCACCGCCGTTTCGGACGGCACGCGGTTCATGACCCCTCCCCGGGCCTGAGGCCGATGCGCTTGATCTCCCAGTCGAGCGCGATGCCGGAGGTTTCCTTCACCCTGGCGCGCACCGTCTCGCCCAGTTCCTCGATCTCGGATGCGGTCGCGCCGCCCTCGTTGATGAGGAAGTTGCAGTGCAGGTCAGAGACTTTCGCCGGGCCCACCGCGAAGCCGCGCATGCCCGCCTTGTCGATCAGCTGCCAGGACTTGTTGCCCGGCGGGTTCTTGAAGGTCGATCCGCCGGTGCGGCTCTTGACCGGCTGGGTGGCCTCGCGGCTTGCCGTGATCTTGTCCATCGCGGCCGCAATCTCCGCAGGATCACCCGCGCGGCCCTGCAACAGCGCCTGCGTGAAGACAAGGTCTTCTGCAGCGCCGCTGTGGCGATAGCTGTATTTCATGTCCGCGTTGCTGAGCACGTGGATCTTCCCCAACCGGTCGACGGCGCGCGCCTCGATGAGAATGTCCTTCGTCTCGCCCCCGTAGGCTCCGGCATTCATGCGCAACGCGCCGCCGATCGTGCCCGGTATACCTCTCAGAAAGGTTAATGCATCGATACTTTTCTCGAGCGCGAAGCGGGCCACGCGAACATCCAGCGCCGCCGTTCCCGCCCGCACGCGGTGTCCTTGTTCCTCGCTCACCTCCGCGAAAGCCTTGCCGAGCCTGATGACGACGCCCGGAACGCCGCCATCGCGCACCAGCAGGTTGGAACCCACGCCGATCACGTAGACCGGAACGTCGCCGGGCGTGCCTTGGAGGAAATCCGCCAGGTCGGCTTCATCGGCAGGCGTGAACAGCACCTCCGCAGCCCCTCCGGCGCGAAACCAGGTGAGGTCGGCCAAGGGCGCATCGGGCTCGAGCCGTCCGCGCACCTTGGGCAGGCGCTTCAGCAGGGCCTGGCCATCGAGCCGTCCCATCAGCCAGCCGCCTTGTCGAAGGCTTCGAGCTGTCCCGGCAGCGCATAGGCCCATTGCGTGATGGTGCCAGCACCCAGGCACATGACGATATCGCCGGGCTGCGCCAGCTTGCGCACGAGGGGCGCCAGCTGCTCGGGCTTGTCGATGGCATGGACCGCGCGATGCCCGCGCGACTTCAGCCCTTCCATGAGCGCTGTATGAGATGCCCCCTCGATCGGCGCCTCGCCCGCCGCGAAGACGGGGGCCAGGATCACCGTGTCAGCATCGTTGAAGCAGGTGCAGAACTCGTTGAACAGCGAGTGGAGCCGGGTATAGCGGTGCGGCTGCATGATGGCGAGCACCCTGCCCCTGGCAACGCCGCGCGCTGCCTTCAGCACGGCCGCGATCTCCACCGGATGGTGGCCGTAATCGTCATAGACCGTGATGCCATTGTGCTCACCCGTCCGCGTGAAGCGCCGCTTGACGCCGGTGAAGCTCTTGAAGCCCTTGCGGATCGCCTCATCCGAAATGCCGAGCTCCTTGGCGACGGCCAGCGCCGCAGTGGAGTTGAGCGCATTGTGGTCGCCCGGAATGGCGAGGCTGAGATCGCCGATGTCATGGGTCTTGCCGGTGCGGCGGTTCGTCATGCGCACGGAAAAGCGCGTTTCGCCGTCCACATAGCTCACATCCGTCAGCCGCACGTCGGCCTGCGGGCTCTTGCCATAGGTGATCACGCGGCGGTCCTTCACCTGGCCGATCAGCTCCTGCACCACGGGGTGGTCGATGCACATCACCGCGAAGCCGTAGAAGGGAATGTTCTCGACAAAGGCGAGGAAGGCCTCCTTGGCCTTGTCGAAGGTGCCGTAATGGTCGAGGTGCTCAGGGTCGATATTGGTGACGATCACGACATCGGCCGGCAGCTTGACGAAAGTGCCGTCGGATTCGTCCGACTCCACCACCATCCACTCGCCCTTGCCGAGCCTGGCATTGGTGCCATAGGCATTGATGATGCCGCCGTTGATGACGGTGGGATCGAAGTTCCCCGCATCCAGCAGTGCCGCGACGAGCGAGGTCGTCGTCGTCTTGCCATGGGTGCCGCCCACCGCCACGCAAGACTTGAAGCGCATCAGTTCCGCCAGCATCTCGGCCCGCCGCACGATGGGAAGATAGCGATTGCGGGCCTCGGCCAGCTCCGGGTTGTCGTCCTTCACGGCGGAGGAGACGACCACCACCTGCGCATCGCCCAGGTTCTCAGCCTTGTGGCCGACATGAACGCCGATCCCCGCCTTCCTGAGGCGTGCCACGTTGTAATTGTCGGAGAGGTCGGAGCCCTGCACGCTGTAGCCCAGCGTCGCCATCACCTCGGCGATGCCGCTCATGCCGATGCCACCGATGCCGATGAAGTGAATGGGGCCCACGTTTCCCGGAAGTTTCATGCGCGCTGTATCCCTGCAAGTCGTTCGGCGAGGTCGGCCAGGCGCCGGGCGGCATCGGGTCTGCCGTGTCCGAGCGCGGCCGCCGCCGCCTGTTGAAGTTGCGGCTGTTGAGAGCGAAGTGATGTCAGAAATTGGGCAAAGGCCTTCGGCTCGAGGCCGGCCTGCGGCTGAACCCAGCCAGCACCTGCCGCGGCGAAGCTCTCGGCATTGCGCAATTGATCGTTGTCGAGGGCGTGCGGCAGCGGCACCATGACGGCGGGCCGCCCGATGACGCCGAGTTCCGCAACCGTGGAGGCGCCCGAGCGGCAGACGACGAGATGCGACTCCGCGATATGCTTCGGCATGTCCGTGAAGAAGGGGCTGAGCTCGCAGTCGAGCCCTAGGGCGCGATAGGCTTGCCCGACGCTGTCCATGTTTTCCGCGCGCACCTGCTGGGTGAGCTTGATGCCCGCCCGTTCACCGGCGCTCATCGCGGCGAAGACCTCGGGCATGAACGTGCCGAAGAACTGCGCCCCCTGGCTGCCGCCGAAGACGAGCAGGTTGAAGCGGTCAAAGGGCGGATAGGGTGCGGCCTGCTGGCGGAGTGCGATGTCGCGCACCGGGTTGCCGGTGATGGTGAGCTTGCCGCGCGCCTCGGGCGGCAGACCCATCAGCTCGGGGAAGGATGAGGCGACCGCATCTGCCCAGCGGGCCAGCACGCGGTTGGCGCGGCCCATCACGGCGTTCTGGTCATGCACGCAGGACGGAATCTTCAGCCGTGACGCCGCCAGGATCGGTGGAAAGGACGGATAGCCGCCGAAGCCGATGACAGCGCGCGGCTTCACCCGCTTCAGGATCGCGCGCGCCGCGCGGTAGCCGCCATAGAGCCTAAGCGCCCTGCCCGGCACTGCCCAGGGCTTCGACAGCGAGAGCGTGGCGGAGGGAACGATATGCGTTTCCACGGCGGGAAAGGACTTGCCGTAGTCCCGCACACGCTCATCCGTCATCAGGTGGATGGCGTGCCCGCGCCGCGTCAGCTCCTCCGCCAGCGCCTGGGCGGGAAACAGATGCCCGCCGGTGCCGCCCGCGGCGAGAACGAAGATTCCTGCCCTCTCCATGGCGCCTCAGGCGTAGGCGGGGTTAAGGGTGCGCATG
>CAIYXE010000625.1 GCA_903930095.1 uncultured Hyphomicrobiales bacterium | reverse complement strand
CATTGGGGCTGGCCTCTTCGGGCACCTCGACGAGCGCTGGATCGCCCAGTTCGATGTCAAGGCCGTGCGCGTTCCCCTCAGCAGCAGCCACCACAGTGAGATTCTGGCACTGGCCGGCATCGGCTACACCTGGGGGGGAGCCAAGAAGGCTGCGCCTGCCCCTGTTGCCGCCCCGGTCCTTGCTCCGGCGCCGAAGCCCGCACCTGTCGTTGCGCCGCCACCCCCTCCGGTGCCCGCGCCTACCCAGGCCTCTCCGAAGGCAGCTGATAAGGCTGTGCAAGCGCCGCTTCCGGCCCAGGTGATGCTGGACGAAACGGTCATCCACTTCGCCAATGCCAAGGCTGAGCTGGTCCCGGAAGCCGTCACAGCCATTCAGAAAGTGGCTGATGGTCTGAAGGCCTTCAAGGGTGACTACTCCGTGAAAGTCAGGGGCCACGCGTCTTCCCCCGGGACTCGGGCTGGCAACAAGGCCATCGCCAAGCGCCGCGCCAAGGTGACGGCCAAGGCCCTGGTGGCCTCGGGTGTGCCGGCTTCCAAGGTGACCACCGAGGGACTGGGCCAGGACAAGCCCGTCGCCGACAACGCGACCAAGGCAGGTCAGGCCAAGAACCGCCGGACCGAGATCGAGGTGAAGGTGCTCGACGGCAAGGCTGAGGTTCGCAAGATCGAGACCGGCCTCGTGGAGACCGCCCGCGCACCCAAGAAGCACGCAACCAAGAAGAAAAAGTAGAAACCGTTTCGTTGCATCAAAGCGGGGGCTTCGGCCCCCGCTTTGGCTTCAGGGCCTCAAGGGGCGGGAGCCTCGGCTGGACGGTGTTCGCCAGAAGGCCAAAGCCACCGGCAGGGAGAAGGACTCCCAAAGGGAGGTGAGAACAAAGAGTTGACCGCCAGTTGGTGGTCGCCTCTTTGTGCCTCCTCGCTGAATCGTGTGGGTAACCCCATTTGCTGCTGATGGCGTTTGAGGTGGCGATGTGGAAATCGCGCGGCGATTTCCAGCCGCAGGCCAGGGTGTGGGAAGGATGCGGACCCGAAGGGCGAGCGCAGCTCGTTCCCCGCAGGGGAATCCGGCGGGCTTTCCATGCCCTGCATCGCCCCCGGGGTGGGTCGATGGGACGGACTCGGCGATCATTAACCCATGGATACCAACGCCCTTTTCACCATGGCCCTCGGTCTCAAGTCCCCCTGGGAAGTGAGAACCCTAGACTTCAACGCCGATGAACGGCGCCTGGACATCCTCGTGGATTTCGAGCGGGGTGCCTCCTTTCCGTGCCCGACCTGCGGCCAGCCCGCCAAGGTGCATGACACCGAGGAGAAGACCTGGCGCCATCTGGACTTCTTTCAGCACGCGGCTTATCTGACGGCCCGAGTGCCAAGGTGCAAGTGCGATGAGCACGGGGTGAAGCAGGTGGCAGTGCCCTGGGCCCGGGAAGGCTCGGGCTTCACCCTGCTGTTCGAGGCCCTGGTCATGACCCTGGTGCAGGGTATGCCCGTGGCCGCGGCTGCCCGCCTGGTTGGGGAGCATGACACGCGGATCTGGCGGATCCTGCACCATCACGTGGACGAGGCCCGAAGCCAAAAGGACATGTCTGGTGTCACTCAGCTCGGGATGGACGAGACCGCCTCCCGACGAGGCCAGAACTACATCACGCTGTTCATGGACATGGCGGCCCGCTCCCTCCTGTTCGCCACCGAAGGCCGGGACGCGGCCACAGTTGCAGCATTCAAAGCTGACCTCCTCGCCCACGGCGGCAAGGTCGAGAACATCGAGGAGGCCTGCATGGACATGCACCAGGCCTTCATCAAGGGGGTCCAGGCCGCCTTTCCCAATGCCCACCTGACCTTCGACCGCTTCCATGTGATGAAGATGGCCAACGAGGCCGTGGACCAGGTGCGAAGGCAGGAGGCCAAGGACCACCCGGAGCTCAAGCGCACGCGCTACTGCTGGCTCAAGAACCCGTCGAACCTCACCAGTCACCAGCGGGAGAGGATCCAGGATCTGAAGTGCTCCAACCTCCAGACCGCCGAAGCCTATCGAATGAAGCTGACCCTCCAGGACTTCTACGAGCAGAGCAACCTGCTGGCCGCCGGCCAGTTCCTCGAGGAATGGTGCGAGATGGCCACAGAGTCAGGCCTG
>CAIYXE010000624.1 GCA_903930095.1 uncultured Hyphomicrobiales bacterium | reverse complement strand
CGCAGTGGTGGAGAGGGCATTCCCACCTTTTTCCTCTCCCCCTCGGGGGGAGAGGGCAGGGTGATGGGGTGGTTCAGCGCGCACATCGCCAGATACCGGAGTCCGTGGCGGGCAGCCCCCTCACCCCTCCCTCTCCCCCGGAGGGGGCGAGGGGGAAGGCAGGGGATCAGCCTTAGCTGTTTGCGGCAGCGGCTGCGGCAGCTGCGGCGGCCTTCTCGCGCTCGACGCGCTTCTTGCCGGGCAGCGCCTTCTGCGGGTTGTTGCGGGCTTCGCGCTTGGCAAGGCCGGCCTTGTCGAGGAAGCGCAGAACGCGGTCAGTGGCCTGAGCACCCTTCTTGAGCCAGGCGGCGGCCTTCTCGGTGTCGAGCTTCACGCGGTTGGCGTCGTCCTTCTTCAGCATCGGGTTGAAGGCACCGACGACGTCGATGAACTTGCCGTCACGAGGCGCTGCCGCGTCGGCGATCACGATGTGGTAGTAGGGGCGCTTCTTGGTGCCCGCGCGTGCGAGCCTCATCTTCACGGCCATGGTATGTCTCCTCTAAGTTCCGTGTACTGATTGACTTACTTTTTCTTGCCGAGACCCGGCAAACCCTTGAAGGGCGATCCGCCGCCCAGGCCCGGCAGTCCGCCAAGACCGGGAAGCTTCGCGCCGCCGAGGCCGGGAAGACCCGGCATCTGCGGGACTGAGCCGCCCTTCATCATGTCCTTCAACTCTTCCGGCAGCGCATTGGGGTCCAACCCTGCGAGCTCCGCCTGCATCTTCTCCAGCTCCGCTGCGTCGGGTGCTCCCTTGGCCCCGAACATCTTGCCGAACATGCCCTTGCCCTGGCCCATCTGCTTCATCATGCCGGCCATCTGCAGGTGCATCTTGAGCAGGCGGTTGATCTCCTCCACCTTGGTGCCGGAGCCCGCCGCCACGCGCTTCTTGCGCTTGGCGTCCATCGCCTTGGGATTCCGCCGCTCGTAAGGGGTCATCGAGCCGATGATGGCCATCTGGCGCTTCAGCACCTTGTTGTCGAGGTCGAGGCCTTCCATCTGCTTCTTGATCTTGCCCATGCCGGGCAGCAGGTTCATCACCCCGCCCATGCCGCCCAGCTTCTGCAGCTGCTTCAGCTGGTCAGCCAGGTCATCGAGATCGAAAGCGCCCTTCTTCATGCGCTCGGCGATCTTCTGGGCCTTCGCCTGGTCGATGTTGAGTGCTGCCTTCTCGACCAGCGAGACGACGTCACCCATGCCGAGGATGCGGCCGGCGATGCGCTCGGGGTGGAAGTCCTCGAGGCCATCGAGCTTTTCGCCCGTGCCCATCAGCTTGATGGGCTTTCCCGTCACGGCGCGCATGGAGAGAGCGGCGCCACCGCGGCCATCGCCGTCGATGCGGGTCAGCACGATGCCGGAGACGCCGATCTTCTCGTCGAAGGAGCGTGCCAGGTTGACGGCGTCCTGCCCGGTCAGCGCATCGGCCACCAGCAGGGTCTCGTTGGGCTTCACGATGTCGCGAACGCTGGCGGCTTCCGCCAGAAGCTCCTCGTCGATGGCGAGGCGGCCCGCGGTGTCGAGCATGACCACGTCATAGCCGCCCTTGCGGGCCTCCGACATTGCGCGCTTGGCGATCTCCACCGGCTGCTGGCCGGGGACGATGGCCAGCGTGTCGACCTTCACCTGGCGGCCGAGGATGGCGAGCTGTTCCTGTGCGGCAGGACGCCTGGTGTCGAGCGAGGCCATCAGCACGCGGCGCTTGTCGCGCTCGGTCAGGCGCCTGGCGATCTTCGCCGTAGTCGTCGTCTTGCCGGAGCCCTGCAGGCCCACCAT
>CAIYXE010000623.1 GCA_903930095.1 uncultured Hyphomicrobiales bacterium | reverse complement strand
CGTGCGGTCATCACCCATGGCCATTCTGACCATGCGCGCCCGGGCCACGGCGCTGTGCTCGCCACTGCCGACACGCTTGCCATCATGCGTCTGCGGCTGGGGGAGGCAAGCACCGGCCATGCCCAGGCATTGGCCTATGGAGAGCCGCTGACGGTCAGGGACGTGATGGTGACACTCGTTCCCGCCGGACACATCCTCGGCTCCGCCCAGGTCGTGATCGACTATCGCGGCCAGCGCGCCGTGATCTCGGGCGACTACAAGCGCCACCATGACCCGACCTGCGAAGCCTTTGAACTGGTGCCTTGTGATCTCTTCGTAACCGAGGCGACCTTCGGCCTTCCTGTCTACCGGCATGAACCCGCGTCGCAGGAGGTGGCAAGGCTGCTTGCCTCACTCGAAGATTTTCCGGAGCGTACGCACCAGATCGGTGTCTATGGACTGGGCAAGTGCCAGCGCCTGATCGCGCTGCTGCGGCAGGCGGGCTATCAGCGCCCAGTCTGGCTCCACGGCGCGCTGCGCTCGATGACCGACTACTATGTCTCGCGCGGATTGGATCTTGGCGATGTGCCTGCCGTGGCAGACGCGCCTGGCAAGCTTGCAGGCGAAATCGTCCTCTCGCCGCCCTCGGCGCTGGGAGACCGCTGGTCCCGCCGCCTCGCCGATCCGCTGGCAGGCTTTGCTTCCGGCTGGATGAGGATCAGGGGACGTGTGCGCCAGCGTGGCGTGGAACTGCCTCTCATCATCTCCGACCACTGCGACTGGCCGGAACTGCTGCAAACCATCACGGAGACCGGGGCAGGGGAAGTCTGGGTGACCCACGGGCGGGAAGAAGCGCTGGTGCATGAGCTCGGCAAGCGCGGCATCGCGGCGGGTGCGCTGCGTCTCGTCGGCCGCGAGGATGATGCCGAATGAAAGCCTTTTCGACCCTCCTCGACCGCCTCACCTATACCCCCGCCCGCAACGGCAAGCTCTTGCTGATGAGGAATTATTTCCTTGCAACGCCCGACCCCGACCGGGGCTATGCGCTCGCCGCCCTGACTGGTGATCTTCCCGTCGACTTCCCGCTCCGCCGCGTGCTCTCGGAGATCGGCGAAAGCCGCTTCGACCCAGATCTGTTCCGCATGTCCCGTGATGACGTGGGCGACACGGCGGAGACCGTCGCCCTCATATGGCCCGCCACGGTGGTGCAGGGCGAGGCGCCGCGGCTGCATGAGATCGTCGCCGCCCTGTCCAAGGCGGGGCGCGGCGGCCATGCAGCACTCCTCACACACTGGCTCGACCGGCTGGACGCAACGGGCCGCTGGGCGTTGCTCAAGTTCCTGGGCGGTGCCCCGCGCGTCGGGGTTTCCGCGCGGCTTGCCAAGCAGGCGGTTGCCGATGCCTTCGGCACGTCCGTCGACGGCATCGAGGAAATCTGGCACGGCCTCCAACCTCCTTACGGTGACCTCTTCGCCTGGCTTGAGCAGAAGGCGGAAAGGCCTTCGCTTTCCATGGCACCCATCTTCCGCCCTCTGATGCTCGCCCATGCGCTGGAGGATGACGACTGGAACACCCTCAACCTCGAGGATTTTGCCGCCGAATGGAAATGGGACGGCATCCGTGTCCAGGTTGCGTCGAAGGGGGGCATGACGCGGCTGTTCTCACGCACGGGCGACGATATCGGGCAGGCCTTTCCGGAACTCGCCGATCACTTCCGCTTTGATGCGGTGCTCGACGGGGAGCTGCTGGTGGTCCGGGGCGGTGAGGTCGCGCCCTTCTCCGACCTGCAGCAGCGTCTCAACCGCAAGAGCGTCACACGCGCCATGGTGACGAACCATCCCGCCCATGTCCGCTTCTATGATGCCCTCGAGATCGGCGGCGAGGACTTGCGCGGTCTTGCCTTCACCGCAAGGCGCCAGCGGCTGGAGGCATGGCACGCCGCACATGGGACGGCCTTCAGTGATCTCTCCGAAATCCTGCACTTTGCCAGCAAGGAGGCCCTGAAGGCCCGCTGGGAAGCGACCCGGGAGGAGGGGATCGAAGGCCTGATGCTGAAGCGCAGGGACAGTCCCTATCTGGCCGGCCGGCCCAAAGGACACTGGTGGAAGTGGAAGCGCGCCGCACTCACCGCCGATTGCGTGCTGCTCTATGCCCAGAAGGGTGCGGGAAAGCGCTCCTCATTCTATTCCGATTATACTTTCGGTGCCTGGGCCGAGAGGGATGGCGAGGCCATGCTCGTGCCGGTCGGAAAGGCCTATTCCGGCTTCACCGACGAAGAGCTCGTCAAGCTCGACCGCTTCATCCGCCAGAACACGGTGGACCGCTTCGGCCCCGTCCGCTCGGTCACGCCGAAGCTGGTGCTGGAGATCGCCTTTGATGCGATCCAGCCCTCCACCCGCCACAAATCCGGCATTGCGATGCGCTTTCCCCGCATCTCCCGCATCCGCTGGGACAAGCCCGCCCAGGAAGCCGATACGCTCGATAGCCTGAAGGCGCTGATCACCGCAGTCCGCTGAGTGCATCCTTTGCCACCCGGCAGACAACCGAATACGCCGGGTTGAACACATTGGCCACGTCGTAGCGCACCGCCTGGCCCATGACATGGCTCGCCGCCACGGCGTCCAGCCCATAGTCTGCCATCAGCCAGTCATGCATTTCCGTCGTGGCGTGCTGCAGCGCCTGGTCGAGGGGGCGGGCGTTGCCGATGGTGAAGATTTCGTGCTCATTCATGCCGCGCGGCCAGCCGATCCTGGTGCCTTTCAATACCCGCACCGAAAACGTCACCTCGGCGGCGGTTTCGATGCCGGTGCCCACGATCTCGCCATCCGCCTGCTGGGCGTGGACATCGCCGAGGAAGAACAGCGCGCCGGGCACGGAGACGGGAAACATCACCTCGACCCCGGCCTTGAAGCCCCGGTAGTCCATGTTGCCGCCATAGCGCCCGCTGGTGGCGGTCGAGATCGCCTGGCCCAGCTCCGGCGCAACGCCAAAGCAGCCGATCATCGGCTCGACCGCGACCGACCAGCGGGCAAGCTGGACGGGCGGCTCAGCCAGCCGGGCGTGGCCTGCGCCGGCATCGATCAGCCATTCGGTCTTGCGGCGGGCGGGAAAGCGCTGCACGGCCGGGGGATCAACCACGCCGGGGCTCAGCACGTCATAGGTCCAGCCCGTGTTCCGCGTCATGCGGATGTCGCGGATCGTGACCAGCAGAGCGTCTCCCGGTTCGGCGCCAGCGACGAAGAAGGGGCCCGTCATCGGGTTCGGCCTGTCGCCGATCCGGATGCCGCGATGGTCGAAGCCATGCGCATCGGCAGTCTCTGCCGTCACCGTGTCGCCGCTGGCAATTGTGAGGACGGCGGCATGGCTGCCGATCGAATTGTGCAGCACTGTGGGCGAGAAATGATGGGCCGCCATGATCAGGCGAGGCTTGCTGCGAAAAGCTTCTTCGCGAGGATCACGGCAGCGGGTCCATTGGCCGCAGTGCCGTCCGCCCCGACCCGTTCGACCCACTCGGGATGCCGGGAGATGGCCGAGCCCCCCACCATGATGCCGACCTTGGGGTTCAGCGACTGCGCCCGCACGCGGGTGACGGCCTTTGCCAATTCGTCCACATTCAGATCGGAGCCGAGGGAAAAGCCGACGACGCTGAACCATTCACGCGACACGATTTCGGCGGCGTCCTCCATGCGCGGTGTGGCGCAGGTCCAGACATGCCAGCCGGCTGCACGCAGGAACTTCTGGACGATGCTGCTGCCCAGGCTGTGCTGCTCGCCGGGCGCGGTTGCGAGAAGCACCTTGCGCGTCTCGTCATGGCCCGGCACCTGATCAAGTCCTTCAAACACGAAAACCAGCCGCTGCAGCCGGGCCACGCCCAGCGTCACATCCAGAAAATCGATCTTGTCCTCGTCCCACAACTCGCCGAGATGCCGTGCGGTGGGTTCGAGCAGCTCCGTATGCAGGCTGTCGAGCGAAATGCCGCGGTCCTTGAGCCCCAGGATGAAGTCGAGCGCGTCGTTGTTTTCCGGGCCCAGGACCAGGGTCGCGAGTTCGTTGATGTCGGAGGTCTGCGGCAAGAGGGGCGGCTCGTCAGCACTGGCGACCTGTTCATGCAGCGCAATGAGCCGCGGCACCACTTGCTCTGCCACGATCCGGCTGAGCTTGGCATAGCGGACGTCGGGGACGTCGATAGTTACGGCCAGGGGCGGCAGGAAAGCAACTTCCGGCCCCGGGCCTTCATTCCGGCGCGAGTCACGTTTTCCGTGCCCCACGCTGTCGGAGTCGTTCCGGTCCTCCGCCATCCCCATTCCCATCCGGATCAGCTGGTCGCAGAACGCCAGCCTTTTTCTAGTGTGTCAACCATAACTGACACTGCCACCCCATGCAAACTGGCGCTTCGCAGTTGCGATATGGACGGGGGTCAAGGATACTGGATCATGGAGGCTCGGGTTGCGATCGGAGGCGATGCCTCGCACGGGAACCTGGTGGAGCGAAGG
>CAIYXE010000622.1 GCA_903930095.1 uncultured Hyphomicrobiales bacterium | reverse complement strand
GAGCCATACAACAACAACCTGCCGCATGTTGCCCAAGCCCACAAACTGAACGAGGCTGAGCAGCTTCGCCGCGTTCCCAGGATACAGCCCGCGGATGCCGGCTATCGCCTGATCACCTTGCCGTAGTGGTCAAGCCTCATGGTCTGAGACAAGTTGTCGGCCCTGGCGATGATGGCTGCGGCCCGCGCCGCCGGAGCAAACAGCGCCGCCACCGGAGCAGTGACAACCACTGCCCTGAGCTTCATGGAGCTTCCCCCTTCAATCGGCGGTCCGGCTTGTTCCCTGTCGAAGGTATCAGCAAGCAATATTCTCGTGGGAAACTGCGCGAGCAATGGTGCGGGCCCATAAAGCCTAGGGCCAGAGGTTCTTTTCGGGAAACAGTTCCGCCAGGTACTATATGATTCCAAGCGTACCCCAGACGGTATTGCGGCCATGGTAGAGTATCGGGGTTTCGATCAATGGCGTACTCACGCAAACTAGAGGCCGCGAGAAAGTTCCGCCGGCTTTCTCCGCCATCTCGCGGAACAGAATTCCCGCCATCATCATCACGAACCACACCCCTAGCGCAGGATGTCATGGCAACTTGTTGACGATGGCAGGATTATCTTGCTCATGGCTCAATCATCGTTGCGCTTCTGCGTATGCGCTGTCAGCCAGGATGATGGCCGCAAACTTCAGCGTGAATGAGAAGAGCGCCGGAGACGAAAGCGAAATCAGCGCCGGCCAAGGCGCTGATGAGGAGCGGGATTGCGACATGTCATTCCAGCATCGGATGAGTGAACACTTGTGATTTGATTTTGCCGCCACTCCACTCGAATGCAATACTAACATCACAATGTTATCATGTGGCTCCTGAGTGCTGTATTCACCTTTTCAAGGAGCACGAGGACGCACCTACGGTCGTTGCAGGCAGAGTAATGAGCAATGGCGCCCAGCCGCCACGGCTCCATCCGGCGGGATCAGCGTTGCAAGCCGGAGTGAGCCAGTCAAAGAAGGAGATCGGTTCTCGCACTTGGCAGCTGCCTGGAACCTGTCCCGGCCCTATCATCTGGAACGAGATCAAACAACTCGCCAAAAACTTTGAGAGAGACGGTCGTTCCACCTCTCGCGAGGTCCGGTTTTATGTTTCGGTCGCGCACAGCACTCTTCAAAGCCGATAAACCCCCATCAGCGCATTCAGCGCCGCGCGATACTTGTCCATATTCTTCTTCGTACAGTGCTTGTCGTCATCAACGCAGCAATTGTTCTGACATGCCAGCAGCGAGGGAGCCCGCAAAGTTATCGATGAGCCATGAGGTAAGGCGACTTACGTCTGGCAGTTCGCCCGGCCCGGCATCACAGCGGAAGGCAA
This sequence comes from uncultured Hyphomicrobiales bacterium, assembly GCA_903930095.1. Taxonomy (GTDB): domain Bacteria; phylum Pseudomonadota; class Alphaproteobacteria; order Rhizobiales; family Aestuariivirgaceae; genus Aestuariivirga. The sequence continues at coordinate 2,031 of CAIYXE010000622.1, read as the reverse complement.
CGTAGCCATCAGGCCGCACCACATAAAGCGTGGGCCGCGGAACGTTCCAGGCGAAGGCATCACCAGCCGCAACGACGAGCCGCGCGCGGCCATTGAGCCAGACAAGCGCGGCCAGATCCACCTGCCGGATGTAAGCGGTTCGCAGTGCCTTGCGGTCCGGCACAGCTATCACCACGGTCCAGTTGAAGCCGTCATAGAGGCCGGCCCAGCTGCGTGAGGCGCCCTCCCCGCTAGTGAAGTCCGCTGTCGGCGGCACGCGCATGCCGGCCTGCAGCGTGCCGGACTGGGCCTCATCGCGCCACATGCGGTCTTGGCTGTAAGCGAGGCCTACCTCGCCTACAGCACGATCGGCCGCCGCCATGAACTCCGGCGTGCGTAGCTCCGGCCCGGCCAGGGCGGCGGTGTCATGTCCGACCATCATGCGGTGGGTGCTGTCACTCATGGCGCTGATCTGCGCGAACATCTCTTGCCGGTCGACGTCATAGCCGTCGAGGATGGAGGCATCCGCGTTGAGGCGCAGGTGGGCGGCTAGCCGCCACGCGATATTGATGCCATCCTGTATGCCGCCGTTCATTCCATAGCCGCCGGCAGCCGAGACCAGATGGGCAGCATCCCCGGCAAGGAAGACACGGCCGATGCGGAAATCAGGCACGCAGCAGTTATGCATCTTGAAATGCCCCGTCCATGCAATGCCGCGCACCCGCGCAGCGAGATGCGGGTGTGCGCCAAACGAGGCACGGTAGAGCGCCATCACGTGATCGGGATCGGCCGGTCCTGGCCGGGCATCTGGGTATTCATCATCGCGCAGGGTGGCGAAGAACATCAGCCCTCCATCAAGCGGCAGCGAGAACGCAAAGCGGTCCGTGGCGAAGAGGGCGTGCACATCCGTCATGACGCCCACATGCTCGATCTCGAGCTCGCCGCCGATCCAGCGATCGTCGTAGTCCTTCCCCACCATGCTCACGCCGCAGGACTTACGCACCGTACTCCGCGCGCCATCGGCGCCCACGAGATAGGCACAACGGAGCGTGAAGGCGCCCGCATCAGTTTCGAGGCTCGCCACCACGCCCCCGGCATCCTGCGCGAGGCCGGTGAAGCGCGTGGATGCTTCCACATTGACGCCGCGCGCCAAGAGCTGCTCGGCGATGATCCACTCGGCATGCCACTGCTGCAGGTTCTGCTGTGCGGGGTATTGCGAGTCGACGGCAGAAATCTGCCGACGATACACTTCCCGGCCCTCCGCGTCGAAGAACAGAGCCTGGCGGATCGGCTGCGCATACGCGGCGATCCGGTCCGCCACGCCGAAGGGGGCAAGCAGTTCCAGCGTGCGCGCATGGATGGCGCTCGCCCTGGGCGTGGCGTGACGCAAAGGCATGTCATCTACGATGCGCACATCCACACCCTGGACTTTCAATGAAAGTGCCGTCGCGAGCCCAACCGGACCGGCGCCCACAATCAGTACTTCGCAATCAAGATCAGGCTTTGTCATGGCCACAGACTATACTCGTGTATGGGAATCGGGCAACAAGCAGAAGCCCTCAATCCAGCACGATTGCGGCATCGCCCTGCATGCGATACCCGCGCCGCTCTCTCGTGACACCCCACCACTGTTCCTCCAATGCCTCATCCGTCGCAGGCTGTGTTCAATGGCAAGATGGCATTGAGCCGCTTGCCAAAGCGCAGATGGCGCATGCCGCGCCCTTCGAGGCGGCTGGGCCGGAATTCGGCCGTGCTTTGGACGAAGCGGCAGCGAACGGTGCGGACCGCCCAGCCGGTCGTGGTGCGAAGGTTGGTGGCGAGGATGGACGGAACAGAGCCAGCAGTACGTCCCGCGGCTACGTTTGCCTGCAGTGATGCCGGACGGGCATCAACAAATTTCATTTCGAAGGCTCACGGTTGTGGGCCTTCGTCCTAGGTCAAATTCAGGCAATCACAGCACGAACATCGGTTCACGTGGAAGCGGACTGATTTTCCATGCCACGAGAAGAGACCTTGACCCAAGCGTGAACATGACCGAATCCTCACACACCG
>CAIYXE010000621.1 GCA_903930095.1 uncultured Hyphomicrobiales bacterium | reverse complement strand
TCCCTTCCATGGGCATCCGCTGGTCAGGACGCCGAACCTCTCACGCCTCGCTTCGGAAGGGGTGGTGTTCGAGAACGCCTATTCGACGAGCCCGCTCTGCGCGCCCGCGCGCGCCACCGTGATGAACGGGCTGCTGCCGTCTCGCACCGGTGTTTACGACAATGCGGCGGAGTTCCCCTCCTCCATCCCCAGCTGGGCGCATTACCTGCGGCTGGCGGGCTACAGGACCTGCCTGTCGGGGAAGATGCATTTCGTGGGGCCGGACCAGCTACATGGGCTGGAGGAGCGGCTGACCACCGACATCTACCCCGCCGACTTCGGCTGGACGCCCGACTGGCGCTTGCGGCAGGAGCGCATCGACTGGTGGTACCACAACATGACGAGCGTGCTGCAGCCGGGCATCGCCGAGATCACCAACCAGCTGGAATTCGACGACGAGGTGGCCTTCCTCGCCATCCGCAAGATCTATGACTATGTGCGCTTCGAGCCGGAGAAGCCCTTCTGCCTGATGGCCTCCTTCACGCATCCGCATGATCCTTATGCGGCGCGCAAGACATTCTGGGACCTCTACCGCGACGAGGACATCGACCTGCCCGCAGTGCCGCGCATGGAGCGCGCCGCACTCGACCCGCACAGCCAGCGCCTTTATGACGTGTCGGCGATGGACGACTACACGGTGACGGAGGCCGACCTGCGTGCCGCGCGCCATGGGTATTATGCCAATATCTCCTATGTGGACGACCTGCTCGGCCAGATGATTGCCGCGCTCGAGGCTTCCGGCAAGCTTGACGACACAGTGGTCGTGTTCACGTCTGACCATGGCGATTTCCTCGGCGAGCGCGGGCTTTGGTACAAGATGTCCTATCTCGAGCCTTCGGCGCATGTGCCGTTCATCATCTGGAATCCGAAGCGGTTCGGCGCGCGGCGGGTGAAGGAGCCGGTGAGCCTGGCCGATATCCTGCCCACGCTGACGGCCATCGCCAATGATGGTGTGGCGACCTTGGCCCGCCCGGTCGACGGGCGTTCGCTCTACCCGCTGCTGATCGGCGGCATGGAGGACGAAAACGGCACGGCCTGGGGCGAATATCTGGCGGAAGGCGCCATCGCGCCCATCTACATGCTCAGGCGGGGGCCATGGAAATTCATCCATTCGCCTGCCGACCCGGACCAGCTGTTCAACCTGCTGGATGATCCACTGGAATTGAACAACCTTGCGGGCAACCATCCGCTTGCCCGGCAGTTCCGGGCGGAGGTGGAGGCCAAGTTCGACATTGCCCGCATCAATGAGCAGGTGCGCGAAAGCCAGCAGGCGCGGCACATGATGTTCGAGGCGCTGAAGCGGGGGAACCACTTTCCGTGGGACTTCCAGCCACTGCGCGATGCCTCCGAGCAGTATACGAGGAACCACATGAGTGTCACGGACCGGGACCTCAAGTCACGCTTTCCGCAGGCGCCGGACATCGAGGGCAAGCGGCGGAGGTAGCGCGGGCCGAGAGAGGCCCTCATCCGGCCCGGGCGGCTGACTGCTGCCTGGCCTCGATCTGGTTCACGGCGTCGACCACTGCGTCGAAGGGGAGAAGCGTGGAGGCGTGGCGGGCCTTGAAGTCACGCACGGGCAGGAGCGCCTCGAGCTCGGCCCATTTGCCGGTGGGGGCTTCGCCCTCCTCCTTCAGCATGCGGTACATCTGGTCGCGGATGGCGCGGAGTTCGCCGGGGGTTGCGCCCACCACGTGGCGGGCCATGATGGAGGACGAGGCCTGGCCCAGGGCGCAGGCCTTGACCTCATGGCCGAAATCGCTGACCACGCCGTCCTTCATGCTGAGGTCGACCGTGACCTTGGAGCCGCACAGGCGGGAATGGGCGACCGCGGTTGCGTCGGGCGCGCCCAAGCGTTGCAACCGGGGAATATCTGCCGCGAAGCCCAGGATCTTGCGGTTGTAGATGTCGTCGATCATCTGAGTATCCTATCGCAAGCGCATTCCGCCGCAAACCGTCGTTTGGCGGTTTGCCTTGGAGGTTCGGGCCATGATATGGGGGCCGCAGTACCGGGTGCGCAAGCGCCTTAAGGATTGAGTGAAGAGTGAAGCCAGGACCCATGGACGCAGTCATCAAGAAGATCCCCACGAAGCCGGTGAAGCGGCCCAGCCAGGAAGAAGCGGAAGCCGCGGTGCGCACGCTGCTCGCCTGGGCGGGCGACAACCCGGACCGCGAGGGCCTGCTCGATACCCCGAAGCGCGTGGTCAAGGCGTTCCGGGAATATTTCTCGGGCTATGAAGAAGATCCGGCAGAGGCCCTCTCCCGCACCTTCGAGGACGTGGGTGGTTATGACGATATCGTGATGCTGCGCGACATCGAGTTCAACTCGCATTGCGAGCACCACATCGCCCCCTTCGTCGGCCGCGTGCATGTGGCCTACCTGCCGACGCGCGCGGTGGTGGGCATCTCCAAGCTGGCCCGCGTCGTCGAGATCTATGCGCGGCGGCTCCAGACGCAGGAGACGATGACGGCGCAGATCGCCAATTCGATTTCGGATGCGCTGAACCCGCGCGGCGTGGCCGTGCTGGTGGAGGCGGTGCACACCTGCATGTCGATGCGGGGCGTGGGCAAGCGCAATGTTGCGACCATCACCACGCAGTTCACCGGCGAGTTCAAGTCCAACCCGGTGCTGCAGGCGCGCTTCATGGAACTGCTGAGGGCGCCCTCCAACGGCTTCTCGCTCTGAATGGGCACGGGCCTCGAGGACACCACGGCCTTCACGCCGCGGTTTGACTCCACGGGCCTCATTCCCGCCATCGTGACCGATGCGCGCGACGGCACGGTGCTGATGTTCGCCTACATGAACGCCCAGTCGCTGCAACTCACGCAGGAGACGGGCCTTGCCCATTTCTGGAGCCGCTCGCGCCAGTCGCTCTGGAAGAAGGGCGAGACATCAGGCGAGCTGTTGCAGGTGGTCGAGATCCTGACCGACTGCGACCAGGACGTGCTGCAGGTGAAGGCGGAGCCCCAGGGCAAGGGCGTCTCCTGCCACACGGGCCGGCGCAGCTGCTTCTACCGCAGGCTCGAGGGCGGCAGGCTGAGCTTTATTGAGGTCTGAGTATCAGCCCGCCGAGGCGATGTAGGTCTTCATTTCTTCCGCCTCGCGCTCGACTGCTTGCATGCGGAGCTTCACCACATCGCCGATGGACACCATGCCGGCGAGGCGGCCGCCCGACACCACGGGAAGGTGGCGGATGCGGTTCTCCGTCATCATCTGCATCAGCCCGGCTTCGGAATCCGCGGGATCGCATGTCGTGACCTTGACGGTCATGATGTCTGCGGCGGACTTGCCGAGAATGCCCGGCCCATCGCCCGCGATGGCGCGCACCACGTCACGCTCCGAGACGATGCCGGCGATGCCGCCGTCTGCGGCGACGACCACCACGGCACCGATGCGGTGGCGGGTCAGTGTGTCGACGATTTTCTGGACACTGTCAGCGGGAGAGACGGTGATGACGTCCGACCCCTTCTGCCTGAGGATGTGAGCAACTGCCATGAGAGCCTCCTTCCTGCGACGAGAACGGAGACGAGCCTATCACAGTTTCAGGGCTGGCGCACGGGTGCGCGGGGCGAGCGCATAGAAGGCGAGAAGCCCACCCGCGAAACCGCCGAGATGCGCCTCCCAGGCGATGCCGCCCTCCGACATGAAGGAATTGCCCGTCCAGCCCGCAGCGCCCGAGAACAGGGTGAGCGCCAGCCAGATGGCGGTGAACATCAGCGCGCGCGGGCTTGCCAGGAATTCACCGAAGGTGAGCGGCCTCGCGCCGCCCATGACCCGCTTGCCGTACATGATGGGAATGGCCGCCGCGAGCAGGCCCGAGACGGCACCCGAAGCGCCGACCACGAAGACCATCTGGCCCCAATGCAGCACGAGGCTGGCGAGCGCCCCGGCGAGACCGGCGAGGAGGCACACCAGCAGGAAGCGCCGCGAGCCCAGATAGCGCGCGACGGGCGTTCCGAACACCAGAAGCCAGAGGGAATTGAAGGTCAGGTGCATCCAGTCGCCGTGGAGCAGCATGTAGGTGAGGAGCGTCCAGTACGCGGAGCCCGCGGGCATGGGAATGCCCGGCTCCGTGAAGCGCACGGGGTTGAGCGCCAGCGCATAACGCGACCAGACCTGCCAGCCCTCACCCAGGATAAAGAGGAGCACATGCACCGCCACCAGCACCGCGATCACCGCCAGGACCACGGCTGGCGAATTGAACACGGGCGCCGTGCTGGCGCTGCTCCGGGCTCCATCGGGAGGGATTTGATCGGACACGTTGAAATCCTGTTTCTGGCACGAAGGCTGCATCGCAAGTGCCACAAAGGTCAATAATGAAACACCGGAGGACCGCTCCGGAACGAGGGTGGGATGTGGGTTAGCGAGGAGCTGCGGGCAAGCCAAGAGGAAAGAGTCCATCCCTTCAGCAGCATGCTGCTGCAGGCGTGGGAGGCAATGCGGGGCGAACGCTCCGCGCCCCTGCGTCAGGATCTCGACCTGAAACAGGTGCGCAAGCTGCTGCCTGGGCTGTTCATTGCGGAACAGGATGCCCCGTCCGGGGATTTCGTCTGGCGGCTGGCGGGAACCGCCGTCACGGCCCTGATGGAACGCGAGGTGACAGGCCACAGCATCTCCGAAGGCTGGGACAGCTTCGAGAGCGGAACGATCCGCCGCTTCCTGTCCGGCGTGAGCGGCACGCACCGGCCCGGCCTGCTCCGCATGCGCTTCCTCACCGACCGCGGGCAGTGGATCGTGGCGGAGATGGCGGCCATGCCGCTCATGGCGGCGGATGGCCAGACGACCCAGGTACTGGGCGGGCTCTTCGCCTTCCCTGATCCCGAACTCAAGCACTATGACGCCTTGAAGGGGCGCGAACTGCTGTTTGCCCGCCAGTCAGACGCGGAAACGCCCGCTGCCCCCTCCCCCGGCCCGCGGCGCTTCCGCGTGATCACCGGCGGGCGCGGCTGAGCGCGAGGCTGCGCTATCTTTCGCGCGGCGAAACGGACTAAGCTGAACCCCAGGAAATAGATCAGGGGCGCCGGAAAACCATGCCATCGCTGTCGCATTACATGTCATCCGCCGCGCTGCCGGCACAGGGGCTGCTCGTCGGGCGCGTCTGGAACCCGGCGGAGGACGGCCCCGCAGTGGTGCGCCGCGACGGCGGTGAACTCATCGACATCACAACGGCCTTTCCGACGATCCGCGATCTCTGCGAGGCAGACGACCCGGCGGGCGCTGCACGCGCGGTGACGGGGCCGGTCATCGGCACAGTCGATGCCGTGATGGCCAACACGCCGCCCGAAACGCGCGACACCTCAAGGCCGTGGCTGCTGCCGCCGGTCGATCTTCAGGCGCTGAAGGCGGCGGGCGTCACCTTCGCCACCTCCATGCTCGAGCGCGTCATCGAGGAGCGCGCACGCGGCAACCCGGCAGCCGCGGTTGAGATCCGCGCCACCATCGGCACGCTGATCGGCGATGACCTCTCGAAGCTGCGCGCAGGATCAGCCGAGGCGATGGAACTGAAGAAGGTGCTGATGGAGAAGGGCGCCTGGTCGCAATATCTCGAAGTGGGAATCGGGCCCGATGCCGAGATCTTCACCAAGTCGCAGATCATGTCCGCCGTGGGCCACGGCATGGAGGCGGGGCTCAATCCGGTTTCGACGTGGAACAACCCGGAGCCGGAGGTGGTGGTCGTCGTCGCCTCCTCAGGCCGGATCGTGGGCGCGGTGCTGGGCAATGACGTGAACCTGCGCGACGTTGAAGGGCGTTCGGCGCTGCTGCTCGGCAAGGCCAAGGACAACAACGCCTCCTGCGCGGTGGG
>CAIYXE010000620.1 GCA_903930095.1 uncultured Hyphomicrobiales bacterium | reverse complement strand
GGTGCCACCCTGACCGGCGTCCAGGATTTCTGCGGGCCCTTCGCCAAGCAACAGCGGATGGCCGGCCTCACCGTCGCCGCGTTGCTCACGGCGGCGGAACCGCTCTGGCACGGCAGCGGCCAGGTCATGAAGATCGCCCTGATCGTCATCGCCATCGGCACCGTCGTGACCCTCGTCCGCCGCCTGCTGCGGCTCGGAGCGAAACTGAACGAGGCCAGGCCATGACCTCCACGATCCTCGCCTTCCTCGTCCGCCTGGCCACCGGGGTCCGGCTGCTGCACGACCTGCCGGAAGACGGCAAGCGCCGCGTTTACTTCGCCAACCACTCGTCGCACCTCGACTTCATGGTCATCTGGGCCGCCCTGCCCGCCCTCCAGCGCGCCTCGACCCGGCCGGTCGCCGCCGCGGAGTATTGGGAAAAAGGTCCGCTGCGACGGTGGCTGTCGGCGCACATCTTCAAGGCCGTCCTGATCCCCCGCGACCTCGCCCGGATGCGCCACGAGGACCCGCTCGGCAAGATGCTCGCCGCGCTCGACGAAAGTGCGGACTTGATCGTCTTCCCGGAAGGCACCCGCAGCGAGACCGGCGAGATCGGCCCTTTCAAGCCCGGCCTCCACCACCTGATCTCGAAGCGCCCCGACCTGGTGCTCGTCCCGGTCTTCCTCGAAAATCTCAGCCGCATCCTGCCCAAGGGCGAGCTGCTCCCGCTGCCGCTGATGGGCCAGGCGGTCTTCGGCCATCCCCTCGCCCCGCCGGCCGAGGACGAAACCAAGGCCGCCTTCCTCGAGCGCGCCCGCGACGCCGTGCTTCATCTTTCCCATGGCAATTTGACCCCGCTCCCCGATGAAGGATCCTGAACTGCTCTATCTCGTCGGCGGCGTGGTCGCCGTGCTGCTCATCGCCAGCCTCGTCACCCGCCTGCTGATCCGCAAAAGCGGCGAGACGCCCGTGCTGGTCAACCTCCGCCAGCGGGTCAACGCCTGGTGGTGGATGATGCTCATCTTCTCGTCCTCGATGGCCCTCGGCCGCGGCGGGGTCTTCGGGTTCTACACGCTGCTTTCGTTCCTCGCCCTGCGCGAATTCATCACGCTCTCCCCCACCCCGCGCGGCGATCATCGCACGCTGACCTGGGTCTTCTTCCTCATCCTGCCCCTCCACTACCTCTTCGCCTGGGCACCGTGGTACGGGATGTACCTGATCTGGATCCCCGTTTATGCCTTCGTCTTCATCCCGATCCGCAGCGCGCTGGCCGGCGACACCGACCGCTTCCTGGAACGGACCTCGCGCATCCAGTGGGGCGTGCTGACCTGTGTCTATTTCCTCAGCCACCTGCCGATGCTGCTCTACCTGCCGATCCCCGGCTACGAAGGCCAGAATGCCAAGCTGCTATTCTTCGTGGTGCTGGTCACCCAGATCAGCGACGTGATGCAGTACATCTTCGGCAAGCTCTTCGGGAAAACCAAGATTGCCCCGAAGGTCAGCCCCTCGAAGACCCGCGAAGGCCTGCTTTACGGCGGAGCTGCCGCCACCCTCATCGGCACCGGCCTCTGGTGGGCCACGCCCTTCCCGCCCCTCGCCGCCGCCGCGATGTCCGCCCTGCTGGTCGCCGCCGGCTTCT
>CAIYXE010000619.1 GCA_903930095.1 uncultured Hyphomicrobiales bacterium | reverse complement strand
TTTGTGGCGGATTTCGTCGGCTCCTCCAACGTGCTGCCGCCCGCACAGGCGAAAGCGGCGGGCGGACCGGAAAACTGGATAAGCCTCAGGCCCGAGAAGATCGCGATTCTTCGGGAGGGAGAGGCACCGGCAGGGCGCCTCAAGGCAGATGTCACCGTCAGGGCCGTGCACTATCAGGGCGCGGGCACCCGCCTCAACACGGAAACACCTGATGGCGTGGCCATCAACGTCATGGCGCCCTCGGCGCTGGGCAAGTTCCGCGAGGGAGACCGCCTCACCCTGCACTGGCCGCCCGATGCCGTGCATGTGATGGAGCGTGAGACGTGAGCACCGCCGCCATCCCGCTCGAGGGGGGCATCCTGCGCCGGCTGTCGGATTTGTTCCTGAGGCGGCCATCCTTCCTGTTGCTGCTTCTGCTGATCCCTCCGCTGCTCTGGCTCGGCATCGTCTACCTTGGCGCGCTCATCGCGCTGCTGATGCACAGCTTCTACTCGATCGATGAATTCTCCGGCTTCATCGTCTATGAATTCACGCTGTCGACCTATGGCGAGTTGCTGCGGCTCTCGAACCTCGACGTCATCATCCGCTCGCTCGTCATGTCGGCGGCCGTCACCATCGGCTGCGCCATCCTCGCCTTCCCGATCTCCTACTATGCCGCGCGCTATGCGCGGGGCAAATGGAAGGCGCTGTTCTATCTCCTCATCATGCTGCCGCTGTGGTCGAGCTATCTCGTCAAGGTCTATGCCTGGAAGCTGATCCTCGCCAAGGAAGGGATCATCAGCTGGCTGGCAACCGAGCTCCATCTCACCTGGGCCCTCGAGGGCCTGCTCGCCATTCCCATCATCGGTGGGCCGTCGCTGTCCTTCAGCTACATCGGCACCTTCCTGGTCTTCTGCTACGTGTGGCTGCCCTTCATGATCCTGCCCACCCAGGCAGCACTGGAGCGCGTGCCGGGCAACCTGCTTGAAGCCTCGGCAGACCTCGGCGCGGAGCCGGGCCAGACATTCCGGACGGTGATCCTGCCGCTGGCGCTTCCCGGCCTCATCGCCGGATCGATCTTCACCTTCTCGCTGACGCTTGGCGACTACATCATTCCGCAGATTATCGGCAATTCCAGCTTCTTCCTGGGCCAGGCCGTCTACACGCTGCAGGGCACAGCCGGGAACATTCCGCTCGCCGCCGCCTTCAGCGTGGTGCCAATCATCGTGATGCTGATCTATCTCTCCATCGCCAAGCGGATGGGGGCCTTCGATGCGCTCTGAACGCGGCGCCAGGCCCCCGCTCGCCCTCAGCATCGCGGCACTGGGCGGGCTCCTTTTCCTGCACGTGCCGCTGCTCCTGATCTTCGTCTATGCCTTCACCACCGAGGAGAAGAGCTACGCCTTCCCGCCGCCGGGCTTTACGCTCAAGTGGTTCGCCGTGGTCTGGGAGCGCCAGGACATCTGGGATGCGATCTGGCTGTCGCTCAAGGTGGCGGCCATCGCAACAGCCATCGCGCTGGTGCTGGGTACCTGCGCCGCCGCTGCCGTGTCGCGCGCGAAGTTCTTCGGGCGGGACTACATATCGCTGCTTTTCATCCTGCCCATCGCATTGCCAGGCATCATCACCGGCATTTCGCTGCGCTCCGCCTTCAGCGTGATGGATATTCCCTTCTCGACCTGGACCATCGTTCTGGGCCATGCGACCTTCTGCATCGTCGTCGTCTACAACAATGCGCTGGCCCGCTTCCGGCGCACTGCGGGCAGCATGATCGAGGCCTCGATGGACCTGGGCGCCGATGGCTTCCAGACCTTCCGCTACGTGGTACTGCCACAGATCGGAAGCGCATTGCTGGCAGGCGGAATGCTGGCCTTCGCCCTCTCCTTCGACGAGGTGATCGTCACCACCTTCACCGCGGGCCAGCAGTCCACGCTTCCAATCTGGATGCTGAACGAACTGATCCGCCCCCGGCAGCGGCCGGTTACCAACGTCGTGGCGATCTTCATCATCGCCGTGACCTTCATTCCGATTCTCGCCGCCTACTACCTCACGCGCGAGGGCGAGCATACGGGTGGCACGGGCAAGTGAGGCGTTGAGGCCGCCATCGCCTTGCCCAGCGGGCGCCGCCTGGTTTCACGTCAACGGCAGGCTAGGCCTGCGCGCCGCTCGCTGCCTTGGCAAAACTTTCGAAGAACTGCGCCGAAAGCTGCCTTGCTGTGGGCTCGATGAAGCGCTGCGCAAGGCTTGCGATCTTGCCGGTGACCTGGGCATCGACGTCATAGATGAGCTTGGTGCCCTCGGGCACCTCCTCGAGGCGGACATTGGCGCCGCCGGTGGCGCCGCCCATCATCGAACTGCCCGATCCCTGAATACGGTAGCCATTGGGCGGATCGAGGTCGGAGAGCGTCACGGCACCTTTGAAGGTCGCCTTCACGGGCCCCATCTTCACCGTGACCTTCGCTTCCATCTCGGTGTCGGAGATCTTGGTGATCTCCTCGCAGCCGGGGATGGCCTGGCGCAGTATCTCGGGGTCGTTCAGCGCCTCCCAGACTTTCTGGCGCGGCACCGGAATGATCACCTCGTCCGATAGTTTCATGTCGTCTTCCTCCCAACCGATGGTGGATTAAGGCGCGATATCGCCGCGCTTCCACTGTTCCTTCGTCGCAAGGCGGAACGCCTCGAAGCGGCCCTCGGAGATCGCCGCGCGGATGCCCTGCATCAGAGTTTGATAATACGCGATGTTGGCCCAGGAAAGCAGCATCATGCCGAGGAGCTCGCCAGAGCGTACCAGATGGTGGAGATAGGCCCGCGAATACTGTGACAGCGCCGGGCACGGGTGTTCGGCATCCAGCGGGCGCGGGTCGGCCGCGTGCCTGGCATTGCGGAGGTTGATCTTGCCGAAGCGCGTGAAGGCCTGGCCGTGGCGGCCGGAGCGTGTCGGCATGACGCAGTCGAACATATCGATGCCGCGGGCGACCGACTCGAGGATGTCCTCGGGTGTGCCGACACCCATGAGGTAGCGCGGACGGTCCTCCGGCAGATGCGGGATGGTGTGCTCGATGGCTTGCAGCATCAGCGCGTGCCCCTCGCCCACCGCAAGCCCGCCGATGGCATAGCCCTCGAAGCCGATGGATTTCAGCCCCTCCGCGCTCTCCTTGCGGAGCTTCGGGTTGATGCCGCCCTGCACGATGCCGAAATTGCCCCGCCCCGGCTGCTTTCCGAAGGCGCGCCTTGAGCGTTCCGCCCAGCGCAGCGACAGCTGCATGGCCTTCTCGGCGTCCTTCTCCGTGTGGGGATATTCGATGCACTGGTCGAGCTGCATCTGGATGTCGGAACCCAGCAGCCGCTGAATCTCCATCGCGCGCTCGGGCGAGAGTTCATATTTCCGGCCGTCGATGTGGGACTGGAACATCGCCGCCTGCTCCGTGATCTTGCGGATCTTGGAGAGCGACATGATCTGGAAACCGCCTGAGTCCGTCAGGATGGGCCGTTTCCAGCCAATGAAGGAGTGGAGGCCGCCGAGCTTTGCCACCTCCTCCGCCCCGGGCCTGAGCATCAGGTGATAGGTGTTGCCGAGGATGATATCGGCCCCGGTTCCTTCCACCTGATCCAGATAGAGGCCTTTCACGGTGCCGACCGTGCCCACCGGCATGAAGGCGGGGGTTCGTATGTCGCCGTGGAGCGTGTGCACCGTCCCCCGCCGGGCCGTGCCGTCGGTGCCGAGAAGCGTAAAGCCGAATTCAGTCGTCATGATGCGGGGAATAGCAGGCTGGAGTCGCCATAGGAATAGAAGCGATAATCCTGGGCGATGGCATGGGCATAGGCCGCCCGCATGGTCCCAAGGCCGGAAAAAGCCGAGACAAGCATGAACAGGGTGGACTTCGGAAGGTGGAAATTGGTGATGAGCAGGTCGACCGCCCGGAAGCGATAACCCGGGGTGATGAAGATCTCCGTTGTGCCCGAAAAGGGTTCGAGCCCCGAGGCTTCCAGAAGCCGGAGTGAGGTCGTCCCCACCGCCACGATCCGCCCGCCCTTGGCGCGCGCCGCCTGAAGCCGCTGGCAGGTGGCGGCGGTGACCTCACCCCATTCCGCATGCATCTTGTGCTCCGCCGTATCCTCGGCCTTCACCGGCAGGAAGGTTCCGGCGCCCACATGCAGGGTAACAAATTCCTGTGAAATTCCAGTATCTTGAAGGCGTTTCATAAGCTCCGGTGTGAAATGGAGCCCCGCGGTGGGCGCGGCGACAGCGCCTTGTTTTTCGGCATAGACCGTCTGGTAGTCGGCCTTGTCCCGCTCGTCCGTGCCGCGCTTTCCGGCGATGTAGGGCGGAAGCGGCACCTCGCCCACGGCGGCGATGGCTTCATCGAGGGCGGGTCCACGGAGGTCGAAGGCAAGCGTGACTTCACCAGCGTCGCCCTTGGCCTCGACGGTCGCATCCAGGGTGCCGAAGCGCAGCCGGTCACCGGCCTCCAGTTTCTTCGCCGGTTTCACGAAGGCCTTCCAGCGATGGCCGTCGAGACGCATGTGGAGGAGTGCGCCAATCTTCGGCGTGGTGCCGCCGCGCCCGAAACGATGCCCGGAGAGCGCCGCGGGGATGACACGGGTGTTGTTGAACACGAGCACGTCCCCGGCACGAAGCAGATCGGGGAGTTCGCGGAAAATGCGATCTTCCATTGCCTCCTGCCGCACCACGAGAAGCTTGGAGGAGTCGCGCGGTGAAACGGGCCGGAGCGCAATACGCTCCTGGGGCAAGTCGAAATCGAAATCGGAAACGCGCATGTGGGTTGGCCTCCCTGGCCCCACGGCCTCAGCCCGTCATCCCGGCGAAGGCCGGCATCCAGCTTTGGCGGCCACAGTTGCGGAATGCACGACCCCGGCCTTCACCGGGGTCATGCCATGATGGGTGGGGCCATGACGGCCCCTCGCAGTTACTTCGCGTCGGCGGCCACCTGCATCTTGGCAATCCTGTCCGGCTCACGCACGGGTTCCCCGCGCTTGATGCCGTCCACGATGTCCATGCCATCCGTCACCTTGCCCCAGACCGTGTATTGCCGGTCAAGGAAAGTGGCGTCGCCGAAGCAGATGAAGAACTGGCTATTGGCCGAATCCGGATTCTGCGAACGCGCCATGGAGCAGACGCCACGCACATGCGGCTCCGTCGAGAATTCCTGCTTCAGGTTCGGCTTCTTGGAGCCACCCATGCCGGCCTGGCCGGGGCTGAAGCTGGAGGATGCCGTGTTGCCGTACTGGACGTCGCCGCCCTGGGCCATGAAGCCCTCGATCACGCGGTGGAACACCACACCATCATAAGCCCCCTCACGGGCAAGCTCCTTGATGCGCGCCACGTGGTTCGGCGCCAGATCGGGGCGCAGCGTGATGGTGACGCGGCCCTTGGGCTCATTCTTGGCGTTGGCCACGTCGAGATAGAGGGTGTTTTCGAGATCAGCCATTATTGCACCGTCACCTTCGTCATCTTGTCCGGGGTTGCAGGAGGTTCCCCCTTGGCGATCTGGTCGACGCAGGCCATGCCCTGCTCATCGACCTGGCCCCATACCGTGTACTGGCCATTGAGGAAGTCGCCATCGGCGAACATCACGAAGAACTGGCTGTTGCCGGAATCAGGGTTCTGCGAGCGGGCCATGCCGACCGTGCCCCGCTTGAACGGTTCCGGCGTGAATTCGGCCGGAATGTCGGGCTCCTGCGAACTGCCCATGCCGGTACCCGTCGGATCGCCCGTCTGTGCCATGAAGCCATCGATCACGCGGTGGAAGACGATCCCGTCATAGAAGCCGGAACTGGCCAGCTTGGTGATCTGCGCCACATGCTTGGGCGCCAGGTCCGGCCGCAGCGAAATGGTGAATGAGCAGCCCTTGCTGGTTTCCACCGTGATTTTTTCGGCGGCGAGTGCGGGGCTTGCGAAAAGGCCAGCCGCCAGTGCAGCCAGAGCCAGTTTTTTGATCATGTCGTCTCCCATTGGTTTTCGGTGCCGTTCCTGACCGCACCGCAAGAAAAAGTCAATGCGATGGCTTGGCCAGCGCCGCCGCCATCACCTCCTGCGCCTCCCGGGGGATGAACAGCGAGATGTCGCCCCCCATTCTCGCAATCTGCTTGACCAGCGATGAGGCAATCATGCGGGTGGCGGGCGAAGCGGCGAGGAACACCGTCTCGATGTCGGGCGCCATGGCGCCGTTCATCTGTCCCATCTGGACTTCATAGTCGAAATCGGTCGAATCCCTGAGGCCACGGATCATGATCCCCGCATGATGCCGGCGCGCGGCATCAACGGCGAGACCGTCGAAGGTTGCGACCAGGATCTTGACGCCGGTGTGCTCGGCGATCGGGCGGGTGACCCTTTCCAGCAGCGCGATCCGCGTTTTGGCTGGCAGCAGGGACTGCTTGCCGTGGTGGACGCCAACCCCCAGCACCAACTTGTCAACAAGGCGCGTGGCCCGCGCAATGATGTCGAGATGGCCATAGGTTACGGGGTCGAAAGAGCCCGGGTAGAAGCCTGTGCGTGCCATGTTCAGCGACCCCTCAATGCCATTCTGCCAGCTAGCCACAGACGGCACGTCACGGCAAGCGAAGGGCAAGCGGCGTCAGGCCTCGCCCCCCTCTTCCTCCACATCCGTGATGTGCTCGACAGAGACGACATGCTCGTCATCGGCCACGTCGAAGACGATGACGCCCTGGGTGGAGCGGCCCTTCTTGCCGATGCCGGCCACCGGGCAGCGGATGAGCTGCCCGCCGTCCGTCACCAGCATGATCTGGTCCTCGTTCTCCACGGGGAAACTCGCCACCAGCGGGCCGTTCCGCTCGTTCACCGCCATGGCGACGATGCCTTTGCCGCCGCGGCCGGTGATGCGGTATTCATAGGACGAGGTGCGCTTGCCATAGCCATTGGCGGAAACCGTCAGGATCGTCTGCTCGGCCGCCCCCATCTCGACATAGCGCTCCTGGCTGATCGTCGCCTCGGCCGTAGCCTCCTCGTCGCCGCCATTGATGTCCGATTCCTCGCCCGCCACGGCACGCGACATCTTGAGGAAGGCCACCCGCTCATCGGCGCTCGCCTCCACATGGCGCAGGATCGACATGGAGATCAGGTGGTCACCGTCCTCAAGCCTGATGCCGCGCACACCCGTCGAGTCGCGGCCCTTGAAGACGCGCACATCGTCGACGGGGAAGCGGATGCACTGGCCCTGGGCCGTGGTCAGCATCACGTCGTCCGACGCCGTGCAGATCCCGACGCCGGCGATCATGTCGCCCTCGTCGAGCTTCATGGCGATCTTGCCTGAACGGTTGATCTGCTCGAAGTCCGACATCTCGTTGCGCCTGACCGTGCCGGAGCGCGTGGCGAACATCAGCTGCTGGCCAGTCGCGGTGGATGCATCTTCCGGCATCGGCAGGATGGTGGTGATGCGCTCGTCCTGCTGCAGTGGCAGCAGGTTGATGAGGGCCTTGCCGCGCGACTGGGGCGTTCCCAGCGGCAGGCGCCACACCTTGAGGCGGTAGACCATGCCGGCGGAAGAGAAGAACAGAATTGGTGTGTGCGTGCTGGCCACGAAGAGCTTGGTGACGAAATCCTCTTCCCTGGTGCCGCCGACACCCCTGCCCTTGCCACCGCGCTTCTGCGAGCGGTAGGTGGAAAGCGGCACGCGCTTCACATAGCCCGCATGGCTGACCGTGATGACCATGTCCTCGCGCTGGATGAGGTCTTCATCCTCGACCTCGCCCTCATTCTCCATGATGACGGTGCGGCGCGGCGTGGCGAACTCCGTCTTGATGGCGGAAAGCTCGTCCTTGATGATGCCCATGACGCGGGCGCGCGAACGCAGGATCTGGAGATAATCCGCAATCTCGGTGGCGAGCGTCTGCAGTTCCTCCGCGATCTCGTCACGGCCGAGCGCCGTGAGGCGCTGCAGGCGAAGTTCCAGAATGGCGCGGGCCTGCTCTTCGGACAGGCGATAGGCGCCCTCCTCCGTCAGTCCATGGCGCGGATCGGCGATCAGCGCGATGAGCGGCGCCATGTCCTTGGCCGGCCAGTCACGCCCCATCAGGGCCTCGCGGGCTTCCGCTGCATCCTTCGATGTGCGGATGAGCCTGATCACCTCGTCGATGTTGGCCACCGCGATCGCCAGGCCCACCAACACATGTGCGCGGTCCCGCGCCTTGGTGAGCAGGAACTTGGTGCGCCGCGTCACCACCTCCTCGCGGAAGGCGAGGAAGGCCTGCAGCAGGTCCTTCAGGTTCAGGAGTTCGGGCCGGCCGCCGGTGAGGCAGACGTTGTTGATGCCGAAGGTCGATTGCAGCGGCGTGAAGCGGTAAAGCTGGTTCAGCACGATGTCGGCCATCGCGTCGCGCTTCAGCTCGATCACCACGCGCATGCCGTCCCGGTCGGATTCGTCGCGGATGTCGGAAATACCCTCGAGCTTCTTCTCGCGCACGAGGTCCGCGATGCGCTCGATCATCAGCGCCTTGTTCACCTGATAGGGGATTTCGGAAATGATGAGCGCTTCGCGCTCTTTGCGGATTTCCTCTGTGTGCACCTTGGCGCGCATGACGACAGAGCCGCGGCCGGTATGCGCGGCCGACTTGATGCCAACGCGGCCGAGGATGAGCCCGCCCGTGGGAAAGTCCGGCCCCGGAATGATCTCGATCAGGTCATCGATGGCGATGGCGGGATTGTCGATCACCGCCATGCAGGCGTCGATCACTTCGCCCAGATTATGGGGCGCCATGTTGGTGGCCATGCCCACCGCGATGCCGCCCGAGCCATTCACCAGCAAATTGGGGAAGCGCGCCGGAAGAACGGTCGGTTCGCGCTCGGAATTGTCATAGTTGGCCTGGAACTCGACCGTGTCCTTGTCGATGTCCTCCAGCAGCGCGTGCGCCACCTTGGCCATGCGGGATTCGGTGTAGCGCATGGCCGCCGGCGGGTCGCCGTCGATCGAGCCGAAATTGCCCTGCCCGTCGATCAGCGGCAGCCTGAGGGAGAAGTCCTGCGCCATGCGCACCAGAGCGTCGTAAATCGACTGGTCGCCATGCGGATGATACTTACCGATGACGTCGCCCACGATGCGCGCCGACTTGCGGTAGGCCTTGTTCCAGTCATAGCCATTCTCGTTCATCGAGAACAGGATACGGCGGTGGACCGGCTTCAACCCGTCGCGCACATCGGGCAGCGCGCGGCTCACGATCACGCTCATGGCGTAATCGAGATAGCTCCTGCGCATCTCGTCTTCGATGGAGATCGGCGAAATCTCGGAAGGATTGGAAGGCGGTTTCGCGCCCTTCTCGTCGTCGGTATCGGCCACGGAGAACCTGTGAATAATGTCCGGCAAGACCGGCCGGACCACTGCCAGAAAAGCAGCGATTCGGCGGCCATCCCAACTTACGTGGTGAGGCCTGCCGTTACAATGAAAAGCTGTTGATTTTCCGGCCTAAACCGCGATTCCCGAATAAGCAGGAAACAGCCCTCCCGGCAGCCTTCAGAACGGTACCTCGTCATCGAGGTCACGGGACGGAATCTGGGCCTTGGCGCCGCCCATGCGCGGGCGCTCCATCGGGCTCGACTGACCGAACTCATCATTGCCGCCGCCAAAGCCGCCTCCGGCACCCTCGCCCGCGCCACCGCGGCCGCCAATCATGGTGAGGGTGCTGTTGAAGCCCTGCAGCACAACCTCGGTCGAGTACTTCTCGACACCGTCCTTGTCGGTGTATTTGCGCGTTTGCAGCTGGCCTTCGATGTAAACGGTCGAGCCCTTCTTCAGGTACTGCTCCGCCACCTTGGCGAGGCCCTCGTTGAAGATCACCACGCGGTGCCACTCGGTCTTCTCCTTGCGCTCGCCCGTGTTGCGGTCGCGCCAGGTTTCGGACGTCGCCAGCGAGAGATTGACGATGGGCTTGCCATCCTGCGTGTGACGCACTTCCGGGTCACGGCCGAGGTTGCCCACCAGAATGACCTTGTTCACCGATCCAGCCATGACACCAAAACTCCCTGTTTCCCGCGCACCCTAGTCAAAGCCCCGCACCGGCACAGCAACGCTTAGGACCTTATCCACATCGCTTATAGTTCTCTTTTTGTTCCAGGACAAGCCCGGTATGCTGACTTTTTGTGAGGGAAGATCCCGATGCTCAGGCCGATCGAGACCAGCAAAGCCCCGAAGCCCTTCTCAGCCTATGCGCAGGGTATGGAAATCCCGCCAGGTCACCGGGTGGTGCATGTCTCGGGGCAGATCGGCGTGACCGTGTCCGGAGACATCCCGGCTGATCCGGCGCGCCAGCATGAACTCGCCTGGGAAAATGCCATGGCCGTGCTCGCCGCCGCCGGCATGGACCACCGGAACGTGGTGGACGCCCATGTCTACATCACCGACTCTGCGCACATTGCGCTCTACCGTGAAACGCGCGACCGCTTCATGCAGGGCCATAAGCCCGCCGCAACGCTTCTGATCGTGGCAGGCCTGGCGGATGCGCGGCTGGTGGTCGAGGTTGACCTGGTGGCTGCGGCTGAGGCAGAGGCCCCGGCCACATCAGCCGAAGCCTCCTGAAACGGTGAGGCTCAGCGGCGGCCGAGCAGCCCGAACAGCGGGACTCGCTTGGCAGGAAGACCGGCATGGATGTGCTCCTTCGCAGGTGCAGCATTTTGCTTCGGGTTGTGTGACTGCATCATGGCAGTCTGGTAAACATTTGTGTAAGCGTCGAAAATCCAGTTCATGATCTTTCTCCTTGGCCGTTGGCCGGCTTCTCTTGAACGCCCTATCTATGCGCCTTTCGCTCTTGCAGCACAAACGGCATTAATCTACAGTGCCTGTAACAAAAACTTACATGTGACCTATGGGACGACGCCTTCCATCGCTGAATGCGCTCAAGGCCTTTGAGGCCGCCGCCCGGCTCGAAAGCTTTACAGACGCTGCGGCCGAGCTGTTCGTGACCCACGCCGCCATCAGCCGGCATGTGCGTGACCTGGAGGAATGGCTGGGAACGGAACTCTTCCACCGTACCGGCCGCGGCGTTGAACTGACGGACGCCGGCAAACGCTTCGCCCTGCGCCTGACGCCCCTCTTTGACGAACTGGCCGATGCCACGCGCGAGGCCGCTGCCGTGGGCGACGTGCGGCAGTTGAAGGTGACGGTCGAACCCTCCATCGCCTCACGCTGGCTGGTGCCGCGGCTCGGGCGCTTCAACGAGCTCCACCCGGACATCGAACTCGCCATCGACCCGACCAGCAGGCTGGCGGATTTCCGCTCCGGCGAGGCTGACGTCGGCATCCGCTATGGCGCGGGCACCTGGAGCGACGTCGAGGCAGCCAAGCTGACCGATGCGATGATCTTCCCCGTCTGCGCACCAAAGCTGCTCAAGGGGCGCGACGCGCTCAAGCCTCCGGACCTTGCCGCCTTCAACCTTCTCCATGAATCGCGAAAGCAGTGGTGGGCCGACTGGCTCTCAGCCGCGGGCGTCTCCGGCGTGGAGGACTGGCGCGGCACCGTATTCCAGAATCACCTCGCCATCGAGGCCGCCGAGGCGGGCCAGGGTTTCGCCCTCGCCGACCAGGTGCTGGCGACCGACGCCCTGCTTGACGGCTGGCTGGTCCGCCCCTTCGGCTTCGACATGAAGGACCACTGGCATTACTGGATCGTGCGCGGCAAAGGGCAGAAGGAGACGCCGCCGGTGCGTGCCTTCCGCGAGTGGCTGATGGGCGAGATCGCGGATACCAACAGGAAATTTGCCCAGCTGACCGGGCAGAAGCCCGCAGCCGTTGCGGCAAGGCCTGTCTCGTCCTAGCCTCACGCCAGCTTCATCGGAATCGAGACCCATGCCCGCCAAGAAATATGATTGCCTGAAATGCCCCGGCTATTGCTGCTCCTACCCCGTGATCGAGGCGAAGGACCGCGACGCGGAACGCATCGCCAGGCATTTTGGCCTTCCGCTGAAGCAGGCCGAGAAGAAGTATTTCAAGTCAGCCCACGGCTACAAGCGGATCATGCGCCGCAAGGCCGACCCGCATTTCGGCAAGATCTGCCAGTTCTTCGACACGAAGGAGCGGCGTTGCGGCATCTATCTCGCGAGGCCGTCGACCTGCCGGATTTTCCCGGGCGAGGGCCGCTGCGGATACTATGACTTCCTGTCCTTCGAGCGTTCAGGCCAGGAAGACGAGACCTACATCTCGACCACCGATCACTCCAGCAACTGACGCTTCGCGAGCACTTCGAAGCGCCAGGCCAGCAGGATGGCCGTGAGGGCGAGGCCTGTGGCGAGGCCCCACCAGAGGCCCGGCGCGCCCCAGCCCAGTGTGAAGCCCAGAACATAGCCGCTGCCGAGGCCCACCAGCCAGTAGCCGATGCCGGCAATGACCAGCGGCACGCCAGCGTCCCGCAAGCCGCGCAGCGCGTGGGACGCGATCACCTGCAGCCCGTCGAACACCTGGAAGACCGCAGCGATCACCAGCAGCACCGCCGTCAGCGCCGCGATCTGCGCATATTGCGGGTCAGCGGGATCGAGGAAGATCCGGGTCAGGAATTCCGGCATCAGCACGGGGATCAGCACCAGCACCAGCGGCACGGCCACGCCGATCACCATGCCCAGATTGCCCGCCTGCCGTGCCGCCGCCGGGTTCCGGGCGCCGGCGAAATAGGCAACGCGCACCATCGCCGCCTCCGAAATGCCGAGCGAGATGACGAAGGGAATGGCGATCCAGCCCATCACGATCTGGTATGAGGCGAGTTCAATGGCGCCCATCGTGCCTGAAAGAAGTGCGGTCGCCGCGAAGAGCCCGGACTCGAGCGCCACGATGCCAGCAACCGGCAGGCCGAGCCGCACCAGCGGGCCAAAGTCCCGCGGCCCGCCGATGCTTCCCTCATGCAGCGGCAGCCGCTGCTGGCGCACCAGCCAGAGCGTATAGGCCGCAAGGCACAGGAACTTGAACCACATGGACACGGCCCAGGCGATGCCAGCGCCTTCGATGCCAAGCCGCGGCAGGCCGAAGCTGCCATGCACCAGCCCCTGCATGAGAAGGTAGTTGAGCGCCACGGTAATGACGGTGATCGCCAGCACGAAGCCCGTCTTCATCAACGCCGCGACGAAACTCCTCAGCACGCCGAACCAGATGATGGGCAACATGGCGAAGGCAAAGGCCCGGTAATAGGGCTCGGCCATGCGGATCACCTCCGGGTCCTGCCCCGTCACCCGCAGCACGGTGCCGAGGTTGAGGACGACGACGGAGGCGGCAAGACCCAGGAGCCCCGCCAGCACCATGCCACGGATCAAATCCGGCACCGCCCGCTCGCGCTTGAGGGCGCCCAGCGCCTCGGACACCAGCACGCCCACCACCGAGAAGAACCCCATCAGCACGATGCACATCTGGTAGGAGAGATCGGTGGAGATGCCCGCCGCGGCGAGTTCCATGGCGCCGAGCCGTCCCACCACCATCTTGGCGGTGATGATCATCAGCACATCCGCCAGATAAGCGAAGATCAGCGGCATGGCGATGACGAGCAGCGCCTTCGTCTCGAGCAGGCGGGAAGGTTTCAATATATCTATCCTGGTTGCGGGCTGAGGGATTAGCCCGACGCACCCGCCTCAGGCAACTCCACGCGCATCCTGCAGGTGGGCGCGGATCTCGGTGAGGAAGATCTCGGCGAACTGCTGCAGCTTCGATTCACCCACCCCATGCACCTCGCCGAAGTCCCAGCGGGTGAGTGGG
>CAIYXE010000618.1 GCA_903930095.1 uncultured Hyphomicrobiales bacterium | reverse complement strand
GTTCGGGCCCATGGGCTCTGAGAAATACGCCGAGTATTCGCGCGACATCCACCGGAGCGGACTGTTCCTGCTCGATGTCATCAACGACATCCTCGACATGTCGAAGATCGAGGCCGGCCGCATGATGCTCGAATGCGAGACGTTGCAGGCCGATGCAGCGCTGGACGAAGTGATGCGGCTGGTGAGCCCGCGCGCCTTCGAGGGCGGTTTTGCCATCGAGCGCCACGTGCCGCCCGCCCTCTCGCTGTGGGCCGACCGGCGCGCCTTCAAGCAGGTGCTCATCAACCTGCTCTCGAATGCCATCAAGTTCACGCCGGAGGGCGGCAAGGTCACCATCACGGCAAGCATCGAGCGCGCCATGATGACCATCTCGATCCGCGATACCGGCATCGGCATCCCCGCGCGCGACATCGAGAAGCTGGGCCGGCCCTTTGAGCAGGTCGAGAACCAGTTCACCAAGACCAAGGGCGGCTCGGGGCTGGGCCTCGCGATCTCGAAGTCCTTCGTGGAACTGCACGGCGGCACGCTGTCGATCCGCAGCGCGGTCGGCAAGGGCACCGAGGTTTCAGTAAGCTTCCCCGTGTCGGCCCCGCAGGTTCAGCTGGCGTCGTAGATCATAGAGCATGATCCGCAAAAGTGGATACCACTTTTGCGATAAGATCATGCTCAAGAAATTTACCTTGCGCGAGTTCTTTTCGACCAGGTGTTTCCACCTGGTCGGAACGCGCGCTAAGGCGGTCACGCGAGATCAGGGGATCAATCCTCCCGCTTGTCACCCCTGCCCCGGCCACGGTCAGCGCGCTGGCGGATATGCTTGGCGAGCAGCTTTCGTTCCGCGGGCGTCAGCATGGTAATCAGCTTCAGCGCGGTGTGGCCGCCTGCGGTCACGAGCTTTCCGCTTCTGTCAGAAAAGCTGTCGATTGCGGCCTCGACGCGCGACGGGTCGTAGGGCTCGGCATCGAGGGCGGATGCCAGCACGGCAATCTCCTCACGCGCTGCGCGCCGGCCTTCGCGGAAGGCGGGGCCCATCTCACGGAACACGCCGAGCAGTTCAGCCTTGCGGGCCTGATCGAGTTCGCCGAAGAATTTGCGCGGAATGAGTTGCACCTGGGAAAGGCCCGCCACCCGTTCCGGCGGCTCTTGCACCATGAAGCGTGCAACGCCCGCCCCAACAAACAGCAGGTTGACGGCCAGCGAGGCGATGAGCGCCGCCTTGAGCCAAGGGAAACGGCGGGCGGCGGCCACCGGGGCAGTCGCGGTCTCGCTCATGAGAGGCTTTCCTTGGCATAGGCGTCAGCCTCGCCGACGCCGCCCAGATCATCCGGCACGTCTTCGTACTGGGCAACGCCGCCGGTGATCGCGCCAGGCAACATGAAGTCGAGCGTCCCTTTGGCGCCCAGATAGACGCCGAGCGCCAGCGACGCAGCCAGCGGCAGGGCGGCAGCATAGCGCAGAACGTTGCGCCGCGGCGGCAATGCCACGACCGTGGCCTGCTGCCGCTCCTGCGCGATGCGCGCCATGAGCCGCGCCGTGGCGCCCTCGGGCAGCGCCGGATCGGAGGCGAGCCGCAGCAGCCTGCCTGCCTCCCGCTCATCCTCGTCGGGGGTCAGGTCCCGGCGCATGTCCTTGCCGTCGTTCATCTTGCTCCTCAATGTCCTGTTTCCGCCAATCCGCCGATGAGGTCACGCCACTCGGCAGACAGGATTTCCTTCAAGCTCCGGCGCGCCCGCGCCAGCAGCGATTCCACCGCCTCGATGCTCACCTCCATCACGGCGGCGGCCTCGATATTGGACAGCCCCTCGAAATAGACAAGCGAGAGTGCCAGCCGCTGCCGTTCCGGCAGCGCGGCGATCATCGCGTCCACCAGCCTTGCCGCCTGCGCGCGGTCCAGGGGTGCGTCTGGCCGCGCCTGCGGATCCTGCGGCTCGGGCGCATCCGCAAGCGCGGCGGCGCGGGGCTTGCGGCTCCCGTCGATCACCGCATTGGAG
Organism: uncultured Hyphomicrobiales bacterium; assembly: GCA_903930095.1. Classification (GTDB taxonomy): domain Bacteria; phylum Pseudomonadota; class Alphaproteobacteria; order Rhizobiales; family Aestuariivirgaceae; genus Aestuariivirga. The sequence continues at coordinate 3,087 of CAIYXE010000618.1, read as the reverse complement.
GCAACCCGCATCAGCCAGCCCTTGAGAGCCGCGCCCTCGCGAATCTGTGACGGATTCTTCCACAGCTTCACGAAGGCGTCCTGGGCAATGTCCTCAGCATCGGCGGCCCCGCCCGTCAAGCGCCAGACAAGCCGGTAGACCGGCTGGAAATACCGGCTGACAATTTCGGCGAAGGCCGCCTGGGAGCCCGCGGCAGCGGCCTCCAGCAGGCTGGCATCCGTCATCTGCCGGAAGGCCGGGGCGTCGCGTGTCAAGTCCTGGTGCCTGGCTCGAGGTCAGTTGGATGACTCTCCCGTAGCGGGTTTCTTCAATTTCGCAACCCTGTAGTTGAGCACCTCCTCCAGGCTGACACCCCCGTCACGGTCGCCATCAGCGGAGGCCACCATCGCCTCGGTGAACCGGTCGAGCTCGGCATGGGTGATCACGCCGTCCTTGTCGGCGTCGAGCTTGGCCAGGATCCGGCCGCGGCGGCGCTCGAGGGAGCGCAGCAGCGCCTCGTCGATCTCCGCCGCCGAGACGGCACCGTTACGGTCCTTGTCCAGCCGGGCGAAACGCTTTTCGGCAAAGGGCCTCAGTTCAGCGGCCGTCACCTTGCCGTTGGCGTCGGCATCGGTCTTGCTGAAGGTCTTGGGGTTGCGCGGCAGGTAGGGTTCCATGGCCAAGCCGGGGGCCGGGGCGATGGCAACACCGGCCATCAGGGCAAGCGCAAGCGTGAAACGGATCATCGGACGGTTCTCCTGTTGTTGTCCGGAAAGCAAGACGGGGGTGAGCCGCAATTCCGTCGCGGCCGTCTCAGGAAACCGGTCCCACCAGGCGGTCGAAGAGCCGGGCCACCTCGCCCTGGGTGTCCGCCAGCAGCGCCTCCGCCGCCCGGATATCCGGGGCGACGGCGGCGTTGGCGACCAGCAAGTTGAGCGCGGGAAGGGCTTTGCCGGGCTCGTAGGGCCCGTCAAGGCAGAGCCGCAGCATCTGCGTGAGCCGATGGTAGAACAGGCCCGCGCGCTTCAGCACGGCATGGTCACCATCGGTGAGGAGACCCGCCCGGTGCATCTTCTCCAGGGCCGTCAGCGTGTTGGTGTCCAGAACCTCCGGGTGCTGCGCGGCGTGGATCAGCTGCAGCGTCTGGGCAATGAACTCAAGCTCAACGAGGCCGCCGCGCGTCCGCTTCACATCCCATACCCCGCCGGATCCCTGCTCGCGCAGCATGAGCCGGCGCATGTCGACGACGTCGGCCTTCACCTTCACGGCATCGCGCGGCTCGGCCAGCGCAAGGCGGATCTGGCGGGTGATCTCGTCCATCAGGCCCGGATCGCCGCAGACTGGCCGCGCGCGGGTCAGCGCCAGCTTCTCCCAGGTCCAGGCAGAGCCTCTGTGGTAGCTCTCGAAACTGGCGAAGCTGGCCGCCACCGGTCCCTTGCTGCCCGAGGGCCGGAGCCGCATGTCCACCTCGTAGAGCACGCCCTCCGCCGTGGGCGCGGAAACCGCCGAGATCAGGCGCTGGGTCAACCGCGCGAAATACTGGTTGATGCTCAGCGGCTTGGGCCCGAGGCTCACCTCAGCACCCGGCGCTGCATCATAGACGATGATGAGGTCGAGGTCGGAACCGGCCGTCATCTCGTTGCCGCCGAGCTTGCCCATGGCGATGACCGCGCTGCGCCCACCCGGCACGGTGCCGTAACGGCGCACGGCGTCGCGCGTCACCGCTGCGTGCAGCCGGCCGAGCAGCAGCCCGGCGAGCAGCGAGAACGCATGGCCCGTCTCAGCCGCACCCGCCGTCTCGGAAAGGACACGCACGCCGATGCGGAAGGCCTGCTCCTTGCCGACGATACGGGCCCGGTCCGCCACCTCGTCGAGTTCCAGCTCCGCCGGCATGGTGGTGTCGATCAGCTGCACGATCTCCGCCCCGGAGGGGAGCGATGAGAAGAAGCCGGGGTCGAGCACGGCATCAAGCACTTTCGGCATGCGGCTCAGCTGCTCGGCAAGGCGTGGCGCGCTGCCGAGGATGGTCGCCAGCAGGTCAAGCAGCTTCGGATTGGCCTTGAGCAGCGAGAACAGCTGCACGCCCGTGGGCAGCCCGCCGAGGAAGCGGTCGAAAGCGAGGAAGGCGAGATCGGCATCCCCCATCGAGGCCAGCGCGGAGAGAAGCTTCGGCATCAGCTCCGTCAGCAACTCGCGTGAGCGCGCGCTGCGGGTTGCCGCATAGCGGCCGAAGTGCCAGCCCCTGATGGTGGCGGAGACTTCGCTGGGGCCCCTGAAGCCCATGCGCGACAAGGTCTCGATCGTCTCGGGATCATCCTCCCCGCCGGTGAAGACCAGGCTGCCGCCGGCTGTGCCCAGCTCCTCCGCCTGCTCGAACAGCCGCGCATAATGGCCCTGCACGCATTCGAGCGTGCGGCGCACCTCCTCCTCGAAGGCCTCAGGTGCTGCGTATCCGCAGAAGCGCGCGAAGCTCTCGAAGGCCCTGTCCTCCAACGGCAGCACATGGGTCTGCTCGTCATTCACCATCTGCACCCGGTGCTCGATCATGCGCAGGAAGCGATAGGCGGATTTGAGCTCCTCCGCCGCCTGCTGGCTGATCCACTGCGCCTGCGCCAGTGCATCCAGCATCGCCAGCGTGCTCCGCCCACGGAGCTTCGGGTTGCGGCCGCCGGCAATCAGCTGCTGCGTCTGCACGAAGAACTCGATCTCGCGGATGCCGCCGCGCCCGAGCTTCAAATTGTGGCCACGGACCTTGATTTCGCCGTGGCCCTTCACCGCATGGATCTGCCGCTTCATCGACTGCACGTCGGCAATCGCCGCGAAGTCGAGGTATTTGCGCCAGATATAGGGCTTGAGCCGGTCGAGGAATTCCGCACCGAGCGCGATGTCGCCCGCCGCCGCCCGCGCCTTGATCATGGCGGCGCGCTCCCAGTTCTGGCCCTGGTTCTCATAGTAGACGGCAGCCGCCTCGATCGAGATCGCCACCTGCGTGGCGCGCGGGTCGGGCCTCAGCCGCAGGTCGGTGCGGAAGACATAGCCATCCTCCGTAATGTCCTGCATCAGCTGCACCAGCCGCCTGGTCAGCCGCACGAAGAAGGTGCCCGCCTC
>CAIYXE010000617.1 GCA_903930095.1 uncultured Hyphomicrobiales bacterium | reverse complement strand
GATGGAGTTGACCGGGCGCTTGCCGGTGCCGGTGTAGTATTCGGTGATCCAGATGATCGCCGCGGTGATGACGAGGCCCGCCACGCCGCACCAGAACAGGTGCATGGGGGTGAAGCCGCCGAGATCGACCGACATGCCGCCGAACACCAGGTTCATCACGGGGTAGAGCGCGATGAGCGAGAGCACGCCCGTCGCGATCACGCCCTTGTAGAGCGCGCCCATGATGTTGTTGTTGGCGCCAAGCTTCACGAAGTAGGTGCCGATGATGGAGGTCACCACGCAGGCGCCGCCGATGGCCAGCGGCAGCACCATGCCGGCGAGCTTGAACTCAGCCGGAAGGGCGATGGCTGCGAGCACCATGGTGGCAACCGCGGTCACCACATAGGTTTCAAACAGGTCGGCGGCCATGCCGGCGCAGTCGCCGACGTTGTCGCCCACATTGTCGGCGATGGTGGCGGGGTTCCTCGGATCATCCTCCGGGATGCCCGCTTCCACCTTGCCCACCATGTCGCCGCCGACGTCCGCACCCTTGGTGAAGATGCCGCCGCCCAGACGGGCGAAGATCGAAATCAGCGAGGCGCCGAAGGAAAGGGCCACCAGCGCGTCAATGACGGTGCGGCCCGTCGGGTCGAAGCCCATCGAGCCCGAGAGGAAGCCGAAATAGAGGGTGACACCCAGGAGCCCCAGACCTGCGACGAGAAGGCCCGTCACCGCACCCGCCTTGAAGGCGAGGTCGAGGCCGCCGGCCAGCGACTTGGTGGCCGCCTGCGCCACGCGCACGTTGGCGCGCACCGAGACGTGCATGCCGATGAAGCCCGCGAGGCCCGACAGGATGGCGCCGATGGCGAAGCCGATGGCCGACCACTTGCCGAGCAGCAGCCAACCGAGGATGAAGATCACCACGCCGACGATGCCGATGGTGGTATACTGACGGGTGAGATAGGCCGTGGCGCCTTCGCGCACGGCGGCAGAAATCTCCTGCATACGGGCCGTGCCGGCGTCAGCAGCCATAAGGCCGCGCGTCGTCACGATGCCGTACACGATGGAGAGCGCGCCTGCGAGCACGATCAGCCAGAGTGCAGTGGTCATGATAAACCCTTGTGTTTGTTCAGTTTTCCCCAGAGCCCCTTGTGGCGGAAGAATCCGCCCTTTTCCCTGCCCCGGAAAGTGTGGTCCGTATGCCAAATCAAGGCCTTGAGTGCAACAAGCAGAACGGACTGGCCCACAGATGAAATACCACCCTGAGGCTGTGTTTCCGCCATGAAAGCGACGGGATTTCATGGTTTAAGCGCCACCGTTTGGGGAGGACGGGACGGCGGCATGAAGAACTGGGTCTGGGGCATTGTAACGATTGCAATTCTGGCGGCCGGGCTGGCTGTGCTGCCCAGGGGATTGGAGGCTTTCCAGCTCCTCGCTGGCCCCCGGGACGAGGCGGCGGTGGCCCACTACGCCCTCACCTTCCGCACCCCTGCCGACTACACGCGCGGTATTGACGCGGCAGTTGCCGCAAAGGACGAGGACCTTGCGGCGAGCCTGCTGGCGCTGGCGGATGAGCGCGGCGTGGCCCTGCCCGAAGCCGATCGCGGCAAGGTCGCGGCGGCGGAGGCGGACGCCGCCGCCCGCATCGGTTCGGATGCCTGGAACGGTTTCCTCCACGGCGATGCCTCCAACGAGGCAGCCCTTGCGGGCGCGGTGGCCAGCGACCTGACCGGCATCGGCGACGTGCGCGACCTCTACAAGCAGGCGGAAAACTATTTCACGGGCAAGGAGGTGGACCCGTTCCTGGTGGGGCTTTCCGCCGTCGGGCTCGGTGTGACGGCCGCCACCATCGCCTCGGCAGGAATGACACTGCCTGCGCGCTCCGGCCTCAGCACCGTGAAGGCGGTGAAGCGGGCGGGCAAACTTTCCAAGCCGCTGGCCAAGGAACTCGGCGTAATCGCCACGGACGCGCTGGACAAGCGCGCAATCAGGGGCCTTGCCGCGTCGCTGGAAGGCCTGGGGACCGACATCTACACAATTGGCAGCAAGGCCGGTTACCGCACCACGCTGACGACGCTGGCAACGGCCGCGTCAGTCAAGGAGGTGGGCATGATCGCCAAGCTCTCCACCCGCTTCGGCAAGGCCACCCGCGCTGTGCTGGTGCTGGCAGGCGGGGCGCTGACCTTTGCCAGCGTCACGGCATCAGCTGCCTTCTGGTCGATTTCGATGCTGCTGTGGGCGATGGCCGCCTTGCTGGGCATCACCCGCCTGTGCTGGCGGTTGGGACGCTGGATGGCGCCGAGGCCAACTGCACAGCCTGCCTGAAAGACCCACGCGAATGACCTTATGTCTTCTCCCGCTCCTTCAGCGGGAGAAGAAACCCCGTTGCGGAAGCAACAGGGAGATGAGGGGGAGTACCCACCGCGTGACAATGCCAGGCCCGCGGCCCCTCACCTACCCCAACTGCGTTGGGGCCCCCTCCTCTCCCGCTTCGCAGGAGAGGACGAGAGGGGATGGCGCGCGAGCCAGACGATCATGGCGAGTGCCAGCACGACCATGGGGAAGACCGCATAGTTCACGCCTGACCAGCCGAACCAGGCGAGCAGCTTGCCGGCGCTGAGCGAGGTGATGGCCGTGGTGGCGAAGACCAGGAAGTCGTTGAGGCCTTGTGCCTTGTTCTTCTCTTCCGGTTCATAGGTATCGGTCAGCAGCGAAGTGCCGCCGATGAAG
>CAIYXE010000616.1 GCA_903930095.1 uncultured Hyphomicrobiales bacterium | reverse complement strand
GTGGCGAATTCGAAATTGGGCCCGAGCACGATGGCATCGACCGGGCAGGCCTCCTGGCAGAAGCCGCAATAGATGCACTTCACCATGTCGATGTCATAGCGCGTGGTGCGGCGCGTGCCATCGTTGCGGCGCGGGCCCGCCTCGATGGTGATGCACACGGCGGGGCACACGGCTTCACACAGCTTGCAGGCGATGCAGCGTTCTTCGCCGTTTGGATAGCGGCGCAACGCATGCTCGCCGCGGAAGCGGGGCGACTGCGGGCCCTTTTCATTGGGATAGTTGATCGTCGCCTTGGGCGCGAAGAAGTAGCGCATCGCCAGGATGGTGGCGTCCACGAACTCCTTCAGGAACAGCGAGCGGGCAGCTTGTGCAACTCTCATCTTGGTTTCACCCGGATGTGGACATGCGGTCACCGATCACAAGACCGATGAGCGGGAGGAGAATGAGGCTCTGGACCTTCACCAGCGCCATGATGGTGGACGGCGCCAGGCCCTGCTGCTGCGTCACCTTTGCCTTCTCGTAGCGCCAGCGCAGGGATGGGTAGACGGAACGGTTCACGAAGGCCAGCTCGGCAATGCCGATGGCGAGGAAGACCAATGCGCCCAAAAGACCCGCAAAGCTCATGGCGCCCACCCGAAGGCCACCAGCACGCCTGCCGTCAGCACCACATAGAACAGCGAGATCGGCAGGAACACCTTCCAGCCCAGGCGCATCAGCTGGTCATAGCGGTAACGCGGCACGATGGCCTTCACCATGGCGAACATGAAGAAGACGAAGATGAGCTTGATCAGGAACCAGATGATGCCGGGGATCCAGTTCAAGGGCGGAATGTCGATGATCGGCAGCCAGCCGCCGAGGAACAGGATGGTCGTCATCGCGCACATCAGCACGATCGCCACATATTCACCCAGCATGAACAGGAGGTAGGGCGTGGAGGAATACTCCACCATGAATCCCGCCACGAGTTCCGATTCCGCCTCGACGAGGTCGAAGGGCGGGCGGTTCGTTTCCGCCAGTGCGGAGACGAAGAAGATGATGAACATCGGGAACAGCGGCAGCAGATACCAGTCAAGGAAGGATCCCGGCAGGCCCAGCATGGTGCCAAGCCCCGTTGACTGCGAGCGCACGATCTCGGTGAGGTTCAGCGATCCGGCACATAGCAGAACGGTGACGATCACGAAGCCGATCGACACTTCATAAGAAACCATCTGCGCCGCGGAGCGGAGCGCTGAGAGGAAGGGATATTTCGAATTCGATGCCCAGCCGCCCATGATGACGCCATAGACGCCAAGGGATGAGAGCGCGAAGAGATAGAGGATGCCGACGTTGATATCAGCAATCACCCACTTGCCTTCGGTGAGCCCGAAGAAGGAGCCCTCCGACACCGGCACCACGGCCCAGGCCGCAAGCGACAGCGTGGCGGTGACGAGCGGTGCGATGATGAACACGCCCTTGTTGGCGCCATCGGGGATCACCACTTCCTTCAGCGCGAACTTGATCAAGTCGGCGAAGGACTGGAACAGGCCCCAGGGTCCCACGACATTCGGGCCCCGGCGCATCTGCACGGCGGCCCAGATCTTGCGGTCGGCCCAGAGCAGATAGGCGACGATGATCAAGAGGCCCGACATGAAGCCGAAGCTGACGACCACGAAGAACAGGAGTGTGAGGAGGATTTCTGACATGGGATTACTCCGCCGCCTCCAGCTTGCGCACATTCTTCAGGGCCGAGCACTCGGCCATGGTCTTCGACGCCCGGGCAATCGGGTTGGTCATGTAGAAATCCGTGACGGGCGAGCGGAACGGCTCGGACGACATCGGCCCTTCCGCCTTCGCGAGATCGGCGAGTTCGGAGGTGGGCGCAGGCGTCAGCTGGTCGATGCGCATCAGCTGCGGGGCCACCTTGTACATTTGCGTGCGCAATTCATCGATGGTGTTCCACGGCAGCGTCGCGCCGATGGCCTCCGACAGTGCACGGAAGATCGCCCAGTCCTCCCGCGCCTCACCCGGCGGGAAGGAGGCGCGCTGCGTCATCTGCGGGCGGCCTTCGGTGTTGACGTAAGTGACCTGCTTTTCGACATAGGCAGCACCGGCAAGGATCACGTCCGCGCGGTGCGCGCCGGCATCGCCATGGGTTCCCACATAGACGACGAAGGTGGACCCCAGCGCCTGCGTGTCGATCTCGTCCGCGCCCACCAGGATCAGCATGTCGAGCTGGCCGGCCTTGGCGGCCTCCAGCATCTGGCGCGTGGTCTTGCCACCATCGGTTGATGGCAGCGCGCAGACATCAAGCGCACCGGCGCGGCCAGCCGCCGTGTGCAGCACGTTGAAGCCGTTCCAGCCATCCTTCACCGCGCCGAGCTTTTCCGCCGCCTTCCAGGCAGCGGCCAGAACCTGCGGGCCATCAGCACGGGCAAGTGCGCCCTGCCCCACGATCACCATGGGCTTAGCCACGGAGGCCTGCTCCGAGCCGAGGACCTGGCTGAGCGTGTCAGGCCCCGCACCGAGATAGGTATAGGGATAGGTGAGGTCGGCCTGCTCGCCGATCACGCTGATCTTGCAGCCGCCACGCACCATGCGCTTGCGGATGCGCGCATTCAGCACCGGCGCCTCGAGGCGAGGGTTGGCGCCGATGAGGAGGATCGAATCCGCCTCCTCGATGCCGGCGATACTGGAGTTGAACAGATAGCCTGCACGGCCCCCGAGGCTTCCGAGGGGAGAGCCATCCTGGCGGCAGTCGATGTTCTTGATACCCAGCTGATCCGCCAGCTGGCGCAGCGAGAAGGCCTCTTCCGCCGCCACGATATCACCGAGGATGATGCCAATGCGCTCCGGCTTCGTGCCCTTCAGGCGCTGGGCAATGTGCGTGAAGGCTTCCTGCCAGCCAGCGGCCCGCAGCTTGCCGGATTCGCGCACATAAGGCCGGTCGAGGCGCTGGGACTTGAGCCCATCCCACACAAAGCGGGTCTTGTCGGAGATCCACTCCTCGTTCACCCCTTCATGGGTGCGGGGAAGAATGCGCATCACTTCGCGCCCGCGCGCATCCACGCGGATGTTGGAGCCGACCGCATCCATTGCGTCGATGGTCTCGGTCTTGCGCAGTTCCCACGGCCTTGCCTTGAATTCGTAAGGGCGGGATGTCAACGCGCCGACGGGGCAGAGATCGATGATGTTGCCCTGCAACTCGGAGGAGATCGCCTTGTCGAGGTAGGTGGTGATTTCCATATCCTCGCCACGGCCGGTGGCGCCCATCTCCTCGATGCCACCAACTTCGGTGGTGAAGCGGACGCAGCGCGTGCACTGGATGCAGCGGGTCATCTCGGTCTTGACGAGCGGGCCCAGATTCTTGTCCGCGACGGCCCGCTTGTTCTCGTGAAAGCGGTTCTTGTCGATGCCATAGGCCATGGCCTGGTCCTGCAAGTCGCATTCGCCACCCTGGTCGCAGATGGGGCAATCGAGCGGATGGTTAATGAGCAGGAACTCCATCACGCCTTCGCGCGCCTTCTTCACCATCGGCGTCTTGGTGAAAACCTCCGGCGGCTCGCCATTGGGGCCCGGGCGCAGGTCGTTGACCGACATGGCGCAGGAGGCCTGCGGCTTCGGCGGGCCGCCCTTCACCTCGACGAGACACATGCGGCAGTTGCCGGCGATCGACAGGCGCTCATGGTAGCAGAAGCGCGGCACTTCCGCGCCTGCCTGTTCACAGGCCTGCAGGAGGGTGAGGCCATTATCGACCTCAAGTTCCACTCCGTCGACTTTGATCTTGGGCATCAGCTTGCTCGCCTTACAATTCTTATTCGGCCGCGATCTTGGCGACGGCACCATCGTGATCGGGGTTGGCCGCATACTGGTCAATGCGCGCCTCGATCACCGGGCGGAAATGCGCGATCAGGCCCTGGATCGGCCAGGCCGCCGCATCGCCCAATGCACAAATGGTGTGGCCCTCGATCTGCTTGGTTACGTCCAGCAGCATGTCGATCTCGCGCTTCTCCGCACGGCCCTCGGCCATGCGGCTCATCACGCGCCACATCCAGCCCGTGCCTTCGCGACAGGGTGTGCACTGGCCGCAGGACTCGTGTTTGTAGAAGTAGGCGAGCCTCGCGATGGCCTTGATGAGGTCGGTCGACTTGTCCATCACGATCACCGCCGCGGTGCCGAGGCCCGAACGCAGCTTGCCGAGCGAGTCAAAGTCCATCGGCGTGTCGATGATCAGGTCCGCCGGCACCATGCGCACGGACGAGC
>CAIYXE010000615.1 GCA_903930095.1 uncultured Hyphomicrobiales bacterium | reverse complement strand
GCCCCGCCTTCATGATCGGCCAGCCGGAGCAAGGCCTCGTGGAAGACCGGCTCGCCCGTGTGCGCATCGATCACCGGCTGGAAGGCCAGGCGAAGCCGCTGTTCCTTGAGGCAGCGCACCACCACGCTGGCATAGCGGGCATTGCTGACGCGCTCCGTCAGCCGTTCGGGGGAAGGCTGGTAGATGGCAAAGCCGTCGAAGGGTTGCTTGCGGGCCTCGGCCAGCGCCTCCTCGGCCCGCGTGATTGCAGTGCCGGGGTCGGCCCCGTGGCGGGGCAGGACCACCGCGCCGATCGACAGCAGCGCCCAGACGGGGCCAGCCTCGGTCATGACCACGCTCTCGCGAAGGGCTGCCGTGAAGCGCTCGGCTGCGGCGCTGATGTCGTCCTCGTTGCAGTGATGAATGATCAGCCCGAACTTCGAGCCCGAGTAGCGCGCGATCACGTCTCCGGCGCGGGCCACGCGGGCCAGCCTCCGCCCGGCCTCTGCCATCACCTCGTCCGCCACTTCGAATCCATAGGCGTCGTTGATCACGCCCAGATTGCCGACGGCCGCAATGAGGAGCGCGCAGGATGATGGCTCAGCCTCCGCCCGCGCCATCGCTTGCCGGAGTGCCTCCATCATGCCGAGACGGTTCATCATGCCGGTCAGGGGATCGCTCAGGCTGAGGAACCTCAACTGCTGCTGCCGCCGGTGGCGCTCATCGACCTGCCGCACCGTGCCGAGGATCCGCGCGGGCCGCCCGTCGGGCCCAGCGAACCACCGCCCGGTGTCCTCGAGCCACACGCTCCGCGGCGCGCCGCGCCCGCCCGGACGGAACAGGTATTCGATCTGGAACGCCACGCCGCCGCCCGTGTCGGCGCCGCCCACCCTGATGGCGTCATAGCGGTTTGTGCCGCTTGAGGGGTCGATGAGGCTGGCATAGCGGCGTCCGGAACTGATCATGTCCGGTGCGGCAGCCAGCACCTCTCCGGCGTTGCTTGACCAGGTGAGGGTGTCGTCCGCCATGATCCAGCAATAGGCGGCAATGCCGGTCGCCTCCATGGCGCCGGTCACTGTGGCCGCCTGCGAAGCTTCCGCTGCTTCTCCGCATCCCGGAGTGTCTTCCCCCACGCCCAAGCCGTCTCCCTTCGGACCGGCAGGCCATGGTCAGGGGCAAAATCCCCGATAGCCACCTCCGGTGGTGGGAATGCTATTTGCTGGAGGTGAAATCAACCTTAACGAGCGGATATCAAAATCCGAGCGCCAGCCCATCCTTGCGCGGGTCTGAGCCGCCGATGAGCATGCCCCTCTCGTGGTCCACGACGATGGCCTGTCCCCCACCCAGCGGTGACGGCGCTGCTTCCAGCACATGGCCCTTTTCGGCAAGGCCCCGCTGCACGGCCTCCGGCACGCCGCCTTCCAGCAGGACTTTTCCGCCGCTCGGGAAGTAGCGTGGCTGGTCGATCGCCTCCTGCGGGTCCATGCCATAGGCGTAGCGGTTCACCGCGACGCTCATGTGGCCCATGGGCTGGTAGTCGCCGCCCATGACGCCGTAGCTCATGTCGATCCGCCCCTCATGGCGTACCATGGCGGGGATGATGGTGTGGAGCGGGCGTTTGCCGGGCCCGATGCAATTGGGGTGCGCGGGGGCGGTCACGAAGCAGGCGCCACGGTTCTGCAGCGCGATTCCTGTCCGGGGCGTCACGATGCAGGACCCGAAGCCGTAATAGACGGAGTTGATGAAGGAGCAGGCCATGCGCTTCTCGTCCACGACCGTGAGATAGACAGTGTCGGACCGCCGCATCTCCGTCTCGATGTCGAGTGCCCGGTTCATGTCGATCAGGCCGGCGAGCTTGCGGGCCGTCCTGTCCGAGAGAAGCTCGTCCACCGGCACGTCCACGAAATCGGGGTCGGCGATGTGGCGGTTGCGCAGTTCCCAGGCGAGTTTCATCGCCTCGATTTCCAGGTGATGGCGCTCCACGGAGGCGGGCGCGTGCCGGGCAAGGCCGAAATGCGACAGGATGTTGAGGGCGATGAGCGCTGTGAGGCCTTGCCCAGATGGCGGGATCTCGAGAATTTCACGCCCCATGAATTCAGCCGAGATCGGCTTCACCCAGTCTGAGCGGTGTGCTGCCAGATCCGCAAGAGTCAGGAGCGAGCCCTTGGCCCTGACGGTGGCCACAATGTCTTCTGCGATCGCGCCCTTGTAGAAGGCATCGCGGCCCTCCCGGGCGATGAGCCGCATGGCAGCAGCCAGTGCCGGATAGGCCATGGTTTCGCCTGCCCGCGGTGCACGTCCGCCCAACAGGTAGTGAAGCCGTCCGCCCTCGTCTGCCTCAAGATCGGGCGTGTCCTCGGGCCAGTCGAAGGCAACGCGCGGGGTGACTGGCACGCCATCTTCCGCGAGGCGGATTGCGGGTTTCAGGGCCTCGGCAAGGTCCATCGTGCCGTAGCGCCGCAGCAACTGGTCCCAGCCGTCGATGGCGCCCGGCACCGTCACGGCGTGGACGGAGCGGGGCGCAATGGTGGTGAGCCCGGAGGCCTTCAGCCAGCTGGCATCGGCTGCCTGTGCTGCCCGGCCGCTGGCGTTGAGGCCAGCAACCTTGCCATCGGGCGTGCCGATGAGGGCGAAGCAGTCGCCGCCGATGCCGGTCATGGCCGGCTCGGCGACGCAGAGCACCGCAGAGGCCACGACAGCAGCGTCAACGGCATTGCCTCCGGCCCTGAGCGTGTCGATGGCGGCGAGTGTCGCCGGCGGGGCGGAGGTTGCCGCCATGCCGCGGGCGCCATAGGCGGCGGAACGTCCGGGCCGGTCAAAGCTGCGCATCGTCATAGT
>CAIYXE010000614.1 GCA_903930095.1 uncultured Hyphomicrobiales bacterium | reverse complement strand
TTCTTGCGCAGGCCCATGGGTGTGGCGCCCGTGTGCGATTCCTGCCCTCTCACCGTCACCTCATACCAGCGCATGCCCTGCACGCCGGTGACGACGCCGATCATCTTGTTTTCAGCCTCGAGGATCGGGCCCTGCTCGATGTGGAGCTCGAACATCGCCTGGAACTTGATGTCACCCGCCTTGGCCTTGCCCTTGTAGCCGATGCGCTCCAGCTCGTCGCCGAGCCTGATGCCCTGCCGGTCTTCACGAGAATAGGCAAACTCGGCGGTAAAGATGCCCGCATAGACGCCGGAGCACAGCATCGCGGGCGCAAAGCGCGAGCCTTCCTCGTTGGTCCAGTTGACGATCATGATGGGTGCATTGGTTTCATAACCCATGTCCACCAGCGTCCGCATGGCCTCGAGTGCGCCCAGCACGCCCAGCACGCCGTCGAACTTGCCGCCGGTGGGCTGCGTGTCGAGGTGAGAGCCCATGGCGATGGGCGCCATGTCCTTGCGTTTGCCGGGCCTGGTGGCAAACATGTTGCCCACCTCATCCACCTCAACCGTGCAGCCCAGCTTCTCGCATTCGGCCTTGAACCAGTCGCGCACGCGCTTGTCCTCGTCGGACACGGTGAGCCGCTTGATGCCACCCTTGGGCGTGCCGCCGAATTGGGCGGTGTCCATGAGTGTGTCCCACAGGCGCTGCGGGTTGATGGTGAGGTTGCTGCGCGATGTCATGAGATGCTCCTGTTTCTTCCGGCCGTCATCTTTCTTCCGGCCGTCATCCCGGCCTTCGCCGGGATGACGCCGCATCTTAATGCCGTGCATGCTTTGTTTGGTTACAGCCGCGGCTTCACCTTGGCGAGGTGCGGCGCCTGCAGGGCGAGGTCAGCGGGGCCGAAGCGGTCGCCCACTGTGTTGCACTGGTGCCAGTAGGGATATTGCAGCCACTGCAGGCTCACATCGTCGATCTGCTTGCGCTGCTCGGGCGTCAGCACCAGCGAGGCCGCGGCAAGATTGTCCTTGAGCTGTTCCTCGGTGCGGGCGCCAACGATGATGTTGGCAACGGCAGGCCTTCCGGCGAGCCAGGCGAGCGCCACGCGCGCCGCCGAGACACCATGCGCCTCGCCCACTGCGACCAGCGCATCGATGATGCGATAGAGCCTGTCCTCGTCGCGGATCGGCGGTTCGCCCCATTCGTTGAGGTGGCGCGAGAGCTGCGGCGGCGGCGCGTTGCGGCGGAACTTGCCGGAGAGAAGGCCGCCCGCGATCGGGCTCCAGATCTGGGCGGCAACACCCTGGTCCACGGCGATGGGAAGAAGCTCGTTCTCCGCATCGCGCGATTCAACCGAATAGTGGATCTGCTGGCACACGAAGCGCTGGTAGTTGTGGCGCTCGGCGGCCATCAGGCACTTCATGATGTGCCAGCCGGAGAAGTTGGAGCAGGCGGCGTAGCGGATCTTGCCATGCTTCACCAGCGTATCCAGCGCCTCCATCATCTCCTCGACGGGGGTCTGCCCATCCCACTCATGGAGATAGTAGATGTCGATGCGGTCACGCTGCAGGCGCTTCAGGCTCGCCTCGCACTGCTCGATGATGTGGTAGCGTGACAGGCCCTGCTCATTGGGCCCCTTGCCCATCGGAAAGCGAACCTTGCTGCCCACCAGGATCTGCGGCGAGCGGTCCTTCAGCACCTCACCCACCAGCTCTTCCGACTTGCCCGTGGTGTAGATGTTCGAGGTGTCGATAAGGTTGACGCCGTGATCAACGGAGACGTCGACGAGACGCGCTGCATCCTTCACCGACCCGACCGTTCCGATCTTGCCGAAAAGCCCTTCACTGGCGAAATTCATCGTTCCCAGAGAGTGCAGCGAAACCTTGAGGCCGGAGCGGCCGAGCTGACGGTATTCCATGTGGTACAGTTCCTTGCTGACAGTCGAAGGCAGCAGATTATCAGCCGGGCGGCGTCACGTCATCTCCGGGCTGGTCTTTCGGCCATGTGATTAAGAACGTGTAGACCGCATAAACCAGCATACCGCCGGCAATGGCGATCCACAGCCCGGAGTTCTGCTGATAGAGCTCGAAGAGCAGCCACAGGGCAACGGTCACGACGATTGCGATCCGCCGCCAGAGCGGGCGGTAGAAGGGATGTTTCTGCTCGTTCTTGAAAATCGCCACGCTCACTCCTCGTCGATCTGGCGGCCCATGATGGCCAGCGCCTGCTGGTAGACGCTGGCGGCGTTCCAGCCCTGCAGCGCTGCGAAGTTCGCCTGACCGGGCTGATAGCCGCTTCCCGGCTGCCAGCCATGAGCGCGCAGGAAATTGGCGGTGGAGGCCAGGGCATCCGCCTTCTTGTTGAGATTGACGCCGCCGCCATCAGCGTCCGCGCCGTAGAGGATCACGTTCTTCGGCAGGAATTGCGTCTGCCCCACCTCGCCATGCATGGCGCCGGCGGATGAGGAGGAGAGAACCCCCTTGTCCACGAGTTTCAACGCGGCGATGAGCTGATCGCGGAAGAACTCGGGCCGGCGGCAGTCATAGGCGAGGGTCGCCACGGCCGAGACGGTGTTCTGCTTGCCCATATAGGCGCCGAACGCCGTCTCCATGCCCCAGATGGCGATGAGCGGGCCAGCCGGAACACCATAGCGCTTTTCGAGCTTTGCGAAGAGTGCCGCATTCTGGCCCTTGAGCTTCCGGCCCTGCCGCACAATGGTGGCTGCCCCGCGCTTTTCCATGAACTGGTCAAGGCTGAGCTTGAAGGAATGCTGCGCCCGGTCGGCCTTGATTGTGGCGGCGGAATAGCTGGTGTCATCGAGTGCGGCGAGGCCCTTGCGGCCAACGCCCTGCGCCTTCGCCTCTCCGGCATAGGCCACTTTCCAGCTGTCAAAGCCCACACCCGTATTGCCACATGTCGCCGCCACGGCAGGCGTCGTGACGACCAGCAACAGGGAGAAGCAAAGAACCGGCAGCCGCATCTCTCGCTCCAGAACCTCAAATCACGGGCGAAACACTGCCATTGCGTGCAGTGCCTGTCACCTTTCTTGAAGTCAAAATCCCGTTATGGAATGACGCTGTCCGGCCCCATCGGCCCGCGGCTGCTTTTTTCAGATTGCGCAGCCGGGTGACCTGCGGGGGCCTTGATCGGCCCCCGCGGGTCCTTGTCTTACATGCCCTTGGCCTTGTCGGTCACGGCAGAGGTCCAGGCACCTTCCGGCTTCTTGGAGATGACCGGGTCAGAGCCGCCCTTCATCAGCGTGGCCACCGTGCGCTCGGCGGCGGCGGCGTCCAGCGTGCCGTCGGAGCCTTCGGTGAGCTTGTTGATCTCGCCCATCATGCGCTTCTGGTGCTCGATGGTCTGGGCGCCCGAGGCATCATTGTCGATAACGATCTGGGCGGCTTCATCGCCATTGGCGCGGGCATAGTCCCAGCCCTTCATCGAGGCCTTCACGAACTTCGCCATGGTCTCGACGAAGGCCGGATCCTTGAGCTTGTCTTCCAGCGCGTAGAGGCCGTCCTCAAGCGTCGCCACACCCATGTCCTCATACTTGAAGGTCACGAGCTGGTCGGCCGGGATACCGGCATCGATCACCTGCCAGTATTCATTGTAGGTCATGGTCGAGATGCAGTCGGCCTGCTTCTGGATCAGCGGGTCGACGTTGAAGCCCTGCTTGATGACGGTGACGCCGTCAGCACCGCCGGTCGTCGGAATGCCGAGCTGGCTCATCCACGACAGGAAGGGATATTCATTGCCGAAGAACCACACGCCCAGCGTCTTGCCCTTGAAGTCTTCCGGCTTGGTGATGCCGGTTTCCTTGCGGCAGGTCAGCATCATGCCCGACGTCTTGAAAGGCTGGGCGATGTTGACGACGGCCGAACCCTTCTCGCGGGTGGCCAGAGCCGACGGCATCCAGTCGACGACGACGTCAGCGCCGCCGCCCGCCAGCACCTGCTGCGGGTTGATGTCCGGGCCGCCCGGCAGGATCGTCACGTCAAGGCCTGCTTCCTTGTAGAAGCCCTTGGCAGCCGCCACGTAGTAGCCGGCGAACTGCGCCTGCGTCACCCACTTCAGCTGCAGCTTCACGGCTTCGGCCATCGCGGCCGTTCCGCTGGCCAGCAACGCGCCCGCGGTCACCGCGGCCATCAGAAATTTCTTCATCTTCCCTGTCTCCTCTTGGTCTTCGTTTGCCGTGTTTGCCGGCCTACTTGCGGTAGGACGGATGCCAGAAGGTCACCCGGCGCTCAAGAAACACCAGGAGACCGTAGAAAGCCGAACCCGTGATGGCAGCCACCGCGATCTCGGCCCAAACCATGTCCAGCCCCAGTCTGCCAACTTCCGTCGAAATGCGAAAGCCCATGCCCATGATGGGGGTGCCGAAGAATTCGGCAACGATGGCGCCGATCATGGCAAGGGTGGAGTTGATCTTGAGGGCGTTGAAGATGAAGGGCATGGCGGCGGGAAGCCTCAGCTTCACCAGCGTCTGCCACCAGGAAGAGCCGTAGCTCTGCATCAGGTCGCGCTCCAGGTGTCCTGACGCCTGCAGCCCGGCAACCGCGTTGATGAGCATGGGGAAGAAGGTCATCACCACCACCATCGCCGCCTTGGAGTGCCAGTCGAAACCGAACCACATGACGAGGATGGGGGCGACGCCCACGATGGGGAGTGCCGCGACCAGATTGCCCAGCGGCAGCAAGCCCCGCCTGAGGAAGGGAATACGGTCGCACAATATGGCAACGAGGAAGCCCGACAGCGAGCCGATGATCCAGCCGGGTATCACCGCGCGGACCACCGTCTGCACGAAGTCCACCCACAGGATGGGC
>CAIYXE010000613.1 GCA_903930095.1 uncultured Hyphomicrobiales bacterium | reverse complement strand
TGCTGGCTTACTGCACCGTCCTCGGGCTCAACGAAGGCCACCTGATCTACGCCAAAGGCAACGAGCAAGGCAGAGACCACACCGTCCGGAACGCGGGCATCACCATCCACTGCAAGGCGCTCGACCTTGGGCTGAAGCCGACCGCGCTGCTCAGGCAGGTCGATCAACTGGCCCGGTCGATCGTTCTGGCGACTGCGCCGTCCATGTCGGCGGTTGTCAGAGGGGCGTGATTTGCTGTTCCAAATCAGCGACGGCGAAGGATAAGGACGTGGCAGACGCAACAACGTTCCGGCTGGACACCGCGGACCTCGCGATCGAAGCCGGGTGGCTACTCGAATCCATGAGGAGCTTCGACGAATTCAGCAAGGACGACGTTACTGTCACGGTCCGGTATTCCAGCGATGACGAGATCGACAGCCTCACCCGGTCGCGTGAGGGTCAGGCTGATGAGGTCTTCGGCGTCGATTCGGCGGGCAAGGCTGAGCGGCTCAGGATCTGGCTCGGCGTGCGGGCAGTTTCTGGTCCGACTCCAGCGCCGGAAGCGGTCGATCCGAAAACCCCTCTCACTGTGCAGCAGTTGCGCGCCAAGGGGATGCGCCTTGCGGCATATGTTAAGGACGGGGACAACCTTCAACTGCTCGAAACCGTCAACAACAAAGCTTATGAGATAGCGCGGGACTACATTCAGGCCCGCAACGGGGGCAAAAAAGTGATGTGGAAGAAGTACGGACAGGTGTCTGATCCTGGCCCAGATCAGGAAATGTGGTGGGCGGAATTCCCGCTGCCGGATGGTCGCGTAGTCGGCTGGTTCTATGTCAACGATAAGTTCAGCCATTCCTAAGCGCTTCGCTAACAGAAGGACCTGAAACCAATGGGAGACCCGACGACCTTTCGGCTCGACACCGCCGACATTGCGATTGAAGCCGGTTGGCAGCTTGATTCCATGCGCCGCATCGACGAGTTCAGCAAGGACGGCGTCACCGTCATGGTGCAGTACACCGCTGAGGATGAGATCGACAGTCTCACGCGATCGCGTGAGGGGCGCGCCGATGAGGTTTACGGCGCGGATTCCTCTGGAAACGCTGAACGGCTGCGGATCTGGCTTGGAGTTCGGCCGGGTGCTGAACCGAGCAGTTCCGTCAACGGATTGCCCAACGTTTACTACAAACAGGATCGGCCCAGCGGATGCTGGACGCTTGAGTCATTTGCCGCGGCGGTTGAGGATCCTCAGGACCGTGCGTTTCTGATTAGGTTCTTGGAGTTGTTGTACGCAAACAGCCTGTTGCCCCGGAAGGGCAGCTGGCCGCCGATCTACTTCGGAATGCAGCCCGGTGGCTGGATGTTCGTGTACCCGTTCGGTCGCAGGCACCCGCCGTTCAAATTTTCGATCCGACAAGGGCAGTTGATGATTTCCGGATGTTGGACAAAGTTCAAAGATGTTGTGGGTCACGCGGGCTTCGCACCTCTGGCCGCGATGCTGGATCTGGACGAAAAAGGCCCGGCCTCGGACGTACCAGTCGCCGGCCTCGACGCCGACAAGGTGTGGGAAGTCGGGGAGAAGGTCTCGCAGGCAGTTAACGGGTGAGGTGGCGGATTAGGAGTTGGCAGAGGCGATGGTATGGAGCATCGACCTTCCGGATGCCGCCGTCGAGTACGCATGGGATTTGAGGACAT
>CAIYXE010000612.1 GCA_903930095.1 uncultured Hyphomicrobiales bacterium | reverse complement strand
GCGATGAGCTTCTTCATGTCCTCCTGCATCAGCGCCACCAGCGAGGTATAGACGATGGCGATGACGGAGAGCACGAAGACGAAGTCCTGGAAATAGACGCACGCATCCGGGAACATCGGCAGCGAGAAGCGCAGGAAGCCGTAGCCGCCCATCTTCAGGAGGATGGCGGCCAGGATGACGGAACCTGCCGTCGGCGCTTCCACATGCGCGTCAGGCAGCCAGGTGTGCACCGGCCACATCGGCATCTTCACCGCAAAGGAGGCGAAGAAGGCCAGCCACAGCCATTTCTGCGCTTCCGGCGTGAAGCCGGGGTTGGCCAGCAGGGCCGCGATGTCCGTCGTGCCGCTCGTCCAGTACATGTAGATGATGGCGAGCAGCATGAGCACGGAGCCCAGCAGCGTATAGAGGAAGAACTTGAAGCTGGCATAGACGCGCCGCGTTCCGCCCCAGATGCCGATGATGAGGAACATCGGGATGAGGCCTGCCTCGAAGAACAGGTAGAACAGCACCATGTCCAGCGCGCAGAACACGCCGATCATCAGCGTTTCCAGCACGAGGAAGGCGATCATGTATTCCTTGACCCGCTTCGTGACATGCCAGGAGGCGAGAATGCAGATCGGCATCAGGAAGGTGGTGAGGATCACGAACGGCATCGAGATGCCGTCAACGCCCATTTTGTAGGAGGCAGCCCCGCCCAGCCAGGCATACTGCTCAACGAACTGGAAGCCCGGCGCATTCGGTTCGAAACCGGCCCAGATGAAGAGCGAGAGAAGGAAGGTGACAACCGTCGTCCACAGCGCGCCCCAGCGGATGTTGCGGAGCGCCGTTGCGTCCTCACCCTTCACAGTGAGGATGAAGAGCACGCCGAGCAGCGGCAGGAAAGTGACGACGGAGAGAATGGGCCAGCCCGACATCAGTGTGCGCCCCCGAACATGAACCAGGAAATCAACGCCGCGATGCCGATCATCATGGCGAAGGCATAGTGATAGAGATAGCCCGTCTGCAGCCGCACCACGCCCCGCGTGACATCGTTGACCGCAGAGGAAATGCCATCGGGACCGAACCCGTCGATAACCACGCCATCGCCCTTCTTCCACAGGAAGCGGCCAAGCCACATGGCGGGACGCACGAAGATGACGTCATAGAGTTCGTCGAAGTACCACTTGTTGAGCAGGAACTTGTAGAGCGGCTCATGCTGCTGGGCGAGCGCCTTGGGCAGCGCCGTGTTGCGGATGTAGAACAGGAAGGCGAGCGTGAAGCCCATCACCATGGCGACGAAAGGCGACCACACGACCCACTTCGGCACGTCGTGGAACAGATGCATGATCTCATTGTCGGCCAGTGAACTGCCCCAGAATTCCTTGTAATGGTGGCCGATGAAGTAGTCCTTGAACACGAAGCCTGCCGCAATCGCGCCAACCGCCAGCACAAAGAGCGGGATCAGCATCACCATGGGGCTCTCATGCACATGCTCCAGCGTCTCGCGGTCAGCACGCGGCGCACCGTGGAACGTCATGAAGGCAAGCCGCCATGAGTAGAACGACGTGCAGAATGCCGCGGCGACCAGCAGCCAGAAGGCGAAGCCCCACTGCGCGGCATAGGCACTCTCGATGACGGCATCCTTGGAGAAGTAGCCAGCCGTGAGGGGAAAGCCGGTAAGCGCCAGATTGCCGATGACCATCATCAGCCAGGTCACGCGGATCATCGGGGCGAGGCCGCCCATCTTGCGCATGTCCTGCTCGCCCGACATCGCATGGATGACGGAGCCCGACCCTAAGAACAGCAGCGCCTTGAAGAAGGCGTGCGTGAAGAGATGGAAAACGGCAACGCCATAGGCGCCAACCCCCAGCGCCACGAACATGAAGCCAAGCTGCGAGCAGGTTGAATAGGCAATCACGCGCTTGATGTCGTTCTGGACGAGGCCCACGGTCGCCGCGAAGAAGGCGGTGATGGCGCCGATCACCACGACGAAGCTCTTGGCGTCGGGTGCGAGCTCGAACATCGGCGACAGGCGCGCCACCATGAACACGCCCGCCGTCACCATCGTTGCGGCATGGATGAGTGCCGAAACCGGGGTCGGGCCCTCCATGGCATCAGGCAGCCATGTATGCAGCAGGAACTGCGCCGACTTGCCCATGGCGCCCATGAACAACAGCAGGCACAGCACCGTCAGCGTATCGATCTCCCAGGACAGGAAATGCATCGGCTTGCCGGCAACACCCGGAGCCGCAGCGAAGATCGTGTCGAAGTCGACCGACTGGAACACCAGGAAACAGCCAAAGATGCCGAGTGCAAAGCCGAAGTCACCCACGCGGTTGACCACAAAGGCCTTGATCGCCGCCGCGTTGGCGCTCTCCCGCTTGTACCAGAAGCCGATGAGCAGATAGGACGCGAGGCCCACGCCCTCCCAGCCGAAGAACATCTGCACAAGGTTGTCAGCCGTCACCAGCATCAGCATGGCGAAGGTGAAGAGCGAGAGATAGGCGAAGAAGCGCGGCTGGTGCTCGTCATGGCTCATGTAGCCAAGCGAATAGATGTGAACGAGCGCCGAGACGGTATTCACCACCACCAGCATCACCGCCGTCAGCGTATCCACGCGGATCGTCCAGTTGGCCGAAAGCGCGCCGGAATTGATCCAGCGCAGCAACTCGACCTTCTCCGCATGCGGCTCATGCAGGAAGCCCGCGAAGACGTACCACGACAGGATGGCGGCAATGGTGAGAAGTGCCGTCGTCAGATACATCGGCCACATCGGGCCATCATAGTGGCCATGGTGGCCGTGGCCGTCATGGCCGTGGTGGCCATCGCCGCCGGCATGCGCATGGGCGTGGTGTTCGCCATAGACATCGGCGTCACGGCCCAGGCCCTTGAAGACTTTCGTGCCGAACAGCCCGGCGATGAGCGCGCCGAGCAGCGGCAGGAAGACAATGGCGGTTAAGACGGTGTGCATGTTGGTTCCCGTCAGCCCTTCATGAGATTGATGTCTTCAACCGCGATGGAGCCGCGGTTGCGGAAATAGGTGACGAGGATGGCAAGCCCGATCGCCGCTTCGCCCGCGGCCACGGTCAGAACCAGCATCGCGAAGACCTGGCCGACGAGATCGCCGAGGAAGCTCGAGAAGGCCACCAGGTTGATGTTGACGGCGAGCAGGATCAACTCCACCGACATCAGGATGACGATGACATTCTTGCGGTTGAGGAAGATGCCGAAGATGCCGACCGTGAACAGGATGGCCGCCACGGTGAGATAGTGAGAGAGTCCGATGTCCATGGCTCAGATCCCCTGCCCCGGCTTGACCTTGATGACTTCGATGGCGGTGGCGGGGGTGCGTGCCACCTGGTCCGAGATGTTCTGGCGCTTCACGCCTTCCTTGTGGCGCAGCGTCAGCACGATGGCGCCCACCATGGCGACCAGCAGCACGAGGCCCGCCGCCTGGAAGTAGAAGATGAAGTCCGTATAGAGGATGCGGCCCAGCGCCTCCGTGTTGGTGACGCCGGCAGGCGTGGGAGCGCCGCGCGCCTGGACGCTTGCGGGATCAATGACCCAGCTTCCCACCACGAGCGCCAGTTCCACCAGCACGATGAAGCCGATGGTGGCGCCCACGGGCAGATAGTTCAGCATCCCCTCGCGCAGTTCGACGAAGTCCACGTCGAGCATCATGACCACGAAAAGGAACAGCACCGCCACCGCGCCGACGTAGACGACAACGAGGATCATCGCCAGGAACTCCGCCCCCAGCAGCACGAAGAGGCCCGCCGCGTTGAAGAAGCAGAGGATGAGGAACAGCACGGAGTGCACCGGGTTCCTGGCCGTGATCACCATCACCGCAGAAGCGACGGTGACGGCGGCGAAGAGATAGAAGAACAATGCGGCGACCATGTCGGCTCCTTCAGCGGTAGTCCGCGTCCATCGCGATGTTGCGCGCGATCTCGCGTTCCCAGCGGTCACCGTTGGCGAGAAGTTTCTCCTTGTTGAAGAGCAGCTCCTCGCGCGTTTCGGTGGCGAATTCGAAATTGGGGCCGAGCACGATGGCATCGACCGGGCAGGCTTCCTGGCAGAAGCCGCAATAGATGCACTTCACCATGTCGATGTCATAGCGCGTGGTGCGGCGCGTGCCGTCGTTGCGGCGAGGGCCCGCCTCGATGGTGATGCACACGGCCGGGCACACGGCTTCGCACAGCTTGCATGCGATGC
>CAIYXE010000611.1 GCA_903930095.1 uncultured Hyphomicrobiales bacterium | reverse complement strand
TCGGTGCTGGAGACGATGGACAATGGCAAGCCCATCCGCGAGTCGCGCGACATCGACATTCCGCTGGTGGCGCGCCACTTCTATCACCACGCCGGCTGGGCGGAGCTGATCGGCGACGAGTTCTCGGGCTACCAGCCCCTCGGCGTCTGCGGCCAGATCATTCCGTGGAACTTTCCGCTCCTGATGCTGGCGTGGAAGATCGCGCCGGCACTCGCCGCCGGCAACACTGTGGTGCTGAAGCCCGCCGAGTTCACGCCCTTGACGGCACTCGCCTTCGCCGAAATCTGCCGGGAGGCGGGCCTGCCGCCGGGTGTGGTCAACATCGTCACGGGTGACGGCGCCACGGGTGCCGCGCTGGTTGAACACCCGCAAGTGGACAAGATCGCCTTCACCGGCTCCACCGAAGTGGGCCGCATCATCCGCAAGGCAACCGCCGGTTCGGCCAAGAAGCTGTCACTTGAACTCGGCGGAAAATCCCCCTTCATCGTGCATGAGGATGCGGACCTCGATGCGGCGGTGGAAGGCGTGGTCGATGCCATCTGGTTCAACCAGGGCCAGGTTTGCTGTGCTGGCTCACGCATTCTCGTGCAGGAGGGCATTGCGCCGAAGTTTCTGGCGAAGCTCCGCCGCCGCATGCAGAGCCTGCGCGTGGGCGACCCGCTCGACAAATCCGTGGACATGGGCGCCATCGTCGATCCCATCCAGCTGAAGCGCATCAGCGAGATCGTGGAGAAGGGCAAGGCCGAAGGCGGCACGCTGCTGCAAGCGCCTTGCGAACTGCCCGCCTCCGGCAACTGGTTCGCGCCGTCGATCTTCACCGATGTCGAGCCGTCCTCCACCGTGATGGACGTCGAGATCTTCGGCCCCGTCGCCGCCGTCATGAGTTTCCGCACGCCAGACGAGGCCGTGCAGATCGCCAACCACACACGCTATGGGCTGGCCGCCAGCGTGTGGTCGGAGAACATCAACCTGGCACTCGATACTGCCGCGCGCGTCAAGGCGGGTGTGGTGTGGATCAATTCCACCAACCTCTTCGATGCCGCTGCAGGCTTCGGCGGCTACCGCGAGTCAGGCTTTGGCCGCGAGGGCGGGCGTGAAGGCATGTATGAGTACCTCGTTCCCGCTTGGGAAGCCGTGCTGAAGCCGGAGCCCGCAGCGAAGCCGGCCCCGCTCAGCGTGCTGCCGCCCGAAAGCATGGAGGCTTCACCCATTGACCGCACCGCCAAGCTCTACATCGGCGGCAAGCAGGCGCGGCCCGATTCAGGCTATTCCTATTCCGTGTACGGAGCGAAAGGCAAGGCCATCGGCCAGGCGGGCCTCGGCAGCCGCAAGGACATCCGCAATGCGGTGGAGGCCGCGGCCAAGGCCTCCGGCTGGTCCTCCGCCACGGCGCATAACAGGGCGCAGGTGCTCTATTACATCGCCGAAAACCTCTCGGCGCGTGCGGAAGAATTCACGGCCCGCCTCCGTGCCATGGGGCAGGGCGTGAAGGAGGCGAGGGCGGAAGTCGACGCCTCGCTTGCCCGTATCTTCTGGTATGCCGCGCAGGCCGACAAACATGACGGCCGGGTGCATGCCACCAAGTCCCGGCACGTGACGCTCGCCATGAACGAGCCGTGGGGCGTGATGGGCCTTCTCTGCCCGGATGAGATGCCGCTCCTGGGCTTCATCTCTCTGGTGATGCCGGCAATCGCCATGGGCAACCGCGTGGTCGCGGTGCCATCACCCCGCCAGCCGCTGGCGGCGACGGACCTCTACCAGGTGTTCGACACCTCCGACGTTCCGGACGGCGTCATCAACATCGTCACCGGCGAGCGCGATGAACTTGCGAAGACGCTGGCCGAGCATGATGAGGTGGCGGCTCTCTGGTATGTCGGCGCGAATGCAAAGCTGGTCGAAGCGGCGAGTGCGGGAAACCTCAAGGCCACATGGGTATCGAACGGCAAGCGCCGCGACTGGCTCGCGCGCGGGCAGGGGCAGGGCGCGGAATATCTCCGCCGGGCGGTGCAGTTAAAGAATATCTGGGTGCCCTACGGGGAGTGAGGCACGGCTTATTGTCCTCTCCCGCCGCGCGGGAGAGGAAGGGGACCCAACGAAGTTGGGGGAGGTGAGGGGCTGCGGACTTCGCTCCACACCGTATCATGAGGTCCCCTCATCTCCCCGTTGCGTTCTGCAACGGGTCCCTTCTTCTCCCGCTGAAGGAGCGGGAGAAGACATAAGTGACGCCATTGAGGATGATGCGCTTTACCTCGCCTTCACCGCCAGGCGGTGCCGGTGCAGCAGGGGTTCGGTATATCCATTGGGCTGCTCCCGGCCCTTGAACACGAGATCACACGCGGCCTGGAAGGCAATCGACCTGGCGAAATCCTCCGCCATTGGATGATAGGCGGGATCGCCTGCATTCTGTTTGTCCACCACGGCTGCCATGCGCTTCATCGTGGCCATCACCTGCGCCTCGGTGCAGATGCCGTGGCGCAGCCAGTTGGCGATGTGCTGGGAGGAGATGCGCAGCGTGGCGCGGTCTTCCATCAGGCCCACATTGTCGATGTC
>CAIYXE010000610.1 GCA_903930095.1 uncultured Hyphomicrobiales bacterium | reverse complement strand
GGGTTAAGTCAGAAGCCAGGCGTTCCGTGTGTGACCATAGAACAGAAGGTCAGCTGGAATCCTTGCAAGCTGATGTCCATTGACTGTCCGGCACCCTAAAAAGCTGACCTTGATGCTTGGTTCTGCAAAGCAGCAGGACGATTCCCGTAAGAGGCTCTGTATTGTCACGGACCAGAACAACCAAAAATTGGATCCTGTGTGGTCGTCAACAAACCCGCGGGCTGGCATGGCGCTTTCTGATCTGAAAGAGCTTGCAGACATGGCGTCTGATAGACGGCACTTATGAACCGTAGTACTGCACGTTCCCGCAAGATGGCGCCACCTGGCCGAGAAGAACTCACGCAAGATCATGAGCGTGAGCATTGTCTGGCGGCCGAAGTGGCTTCCGCTTTTCCGGAACATGCCTTAGCTCCCGATGCTGCTTAGATGAGAAGGCTGGCTCAGGCAAGTTAACGGGGCCATTCGATGGTGAATAACAAGGCCGCTTCTGTTCAGTTGCTCTACGATGCTCTCGTCGCATTCCGTGGAAAAGACATCAAGGCAGACGCACGGCGCCGGTTTGTCCAGTTCTGCGCGGCAAATATCAATACGCCAGCGCAAATCTATCAGGATCTCTTTGTGCTGTTTCAGCTGAAGCTCAAGAAGGGTGGGTTTTTCGTCGAGTTTGGAGCAACAAATGGAGTCGGATTGAGTAATACGCTGCTGCTGGAGAAAAGGTTTGGATGGAGCGGCATAGTTGTGGAACCTGGACGGCGTTGGCTACCGGAGCTGAAGGCCAATTGAACCTGCATTATTGACTCACGTTGCGTGTGGTCTGAGACTGGCAAAACAATTGATTTTCTGGATGCGAAAATTGGTGAACTCTCTACGATCAAGGGCTTCGAAGATCGTGATTCCATGAGCGGCGAGCGCCATGAGAACGTTGTTTATCCGGTAGGAACAGTCTCGTTGAACGATCTTCTTTCTGAGCATAATGCTCCAGCTGACATTGACTATATCTCTGTCGACACTGAAGGAACTGAATTCGACATTCTCAATGCCTTCGACTTTGCAAGATATAAGGTCAAGATTTTTACAATTGAACACAACTACGTTCAGTCTGACAGGCAGAGAATTAAGGACTTGATGGAGAGAAATGGCTTCTCTCGGCATTTTGTAGGCTTCTCAAAGTGGGATGACTGGTACGTAAACACCAGGCTTCCAGTTGAGTGAGTAATCAGGGCTGTGTCAGCCAGTCAATAGACCCGTCATGGCGCCCAGCAATGTGAGCTTCTGGAGCGGTGTCGGCGCAAGTTGAGCCGGCAGAACCGCAAGAGGATTTGTTTGATCGCTGAGCCATCTGCGAATAGCTTTTGCCTCAGATGTTCTGCCGGGGCTCATGACTGGACGTTGCTCAGTTCGACTCCGGTTCCCGCGTTCAAGAAGCAAAGTCCGGCCTGTGTCATCTTTCTCGATATCACCATGCCGGACGGTTGCCGGGCGCGGCGGCGCGCCGTCATGAACGTGTCATGTCTGCTGCACACAGGATAGGCAAACAGGCAGGATGCAGGCTAGGCTGCTGCCCCGGGCTGCCGCGCAGTTCGGCGGAGGAAGAATAAGCTGGGGGGGCTTTCCCGGCTCTTGTTTGCTTAACTTCGAACCAACTTGAGAACTGGAGCAGCGCATGGAATGGACAATCGTTGATCTCGAGAATGGCCTGGCCAAGCTGGCCGTTTCTGGCCGCATGGATATTGAGGGTGCGCTAGCCATCGACCCCGTTTTCGCCAGGGTCGCGCTGGAGAAGACCAATGTGGTCGTCGACATCTCGGCGGTCTCCTTCCTTGCCTCCCTGGGCCTGCGGACGCTGGTGCGCAGCTGCAAGACGCTGGCCGCGAAGGGTGGTAATCTCGTGTTGCTCGGCGCCCAGCCTGCGGTTGAAAAGGCCCTTGAAACGAGCGGCATCGACACCATCATTCCCGTCGTGTCGGATATGCGTGAAGCAGAGGCCATATTGCTGAGATAGGCCGGGCGATGCCGGCCGGAGGAAGCATGGACCCCAATCGCGGCTGGACTGCTTCATTTCCCGGAACGGTGAAGGGAATCATCGGAGCCCAGCGGTGGATCGAGGCGCTCGCCGCGGAACAGCAGTTTCCGGAGG
>CAIYXE010000609.1 GCA_903930095.1 uncultured Hyphomicrobiales bacterium | reverse complement strand
TTTCAACATACTATTGAAGCGCTCGAACCTGTTAAAAATCGGCAACTCATCCCAGGAAACTATTTCTTCACACGGGAGGTCAAGCGCGTCTTCCTTCCTTTTTTGCAGCTTGTAAGTCAGCAAGGTTATGTCGAACCTGAGGCAAAGGTTCTCCAGCAATCGGTATCCCAGATACGCTTCTCCGACGTCAAACTTGGTTATGGCCGGTGCCAGAACTATGATTTTCGGCCGACTTGTCATGCCTTGATATCCAATTCAGCGTTTGCGGCAGGGAGGCGTTCTCCAACTTCAAACACGCCAGCCGGTCGCCGCAATCCCCGCCGGTATATGCGTCGCAGTGTTCCGCTCACTGACTGGATTTTCTCGAACAATGAAAGTTCTCTAAGCCAGTGCTCGAACATCTTGAAGCCCTCGTAATGCGGCACCGGAACACCCGCGAGTCGCAGTGCCGTCAGTCTGCCCCAAAGCGCGCCTCTGGCTTTCAGCAAGTTCTTCTGCGATTGCGGCAGTATGTGCGAAACGTTCTGCCGAGTTAGTGCAACATAGCCTGCAGCAACGGCCGCATCCAGAATTTCGCGGCCCCGTTGGGTGCGCACCACGATCAAAGAGCTACCTGGCTCACCTGGAGTTACCTGGCGATACCAGGGGTCTCCGACCGCTATATCTGCGAACTCCCCGGAATGGTCCGGACATATATGGCAACGCCATTGTCGATAGGCCTGAAGGAAGCCCCAGGAATCGGAATAGCTGAGTTCAGCTTTGCGCTCCGCACCGGCGGCGTCATGCCACGTTGCGACCCAATTCCCTGGCCAACCCTCACCCCTGAACTTCATTGAGGTGACCTGTAAGGAGTCTTCCACGCCTTGCTGCTTCAGCAAGTCCAACAGGCCGCGAGTGGACGGTACGCCCGCACAGAAGAATCCAACCGTGAATGCCGTATTTCGGGCCAGTTCCTCGCTGTGCGCGGCAGCCATCCTGACGGCGGCCACATCGCAGGGCTTGCCGATGAATACCGATGGCGCGAGTGCCTCCTCGATTGTCGACAGGGCCTCGCAGGGGCTGGCCGGAGAGTAGCGTGAGCCGCACGATGCAATGACGTCGGACCTGGACCGACTGAAGGTTGGCGCATTCATAAGCGGGTGGGCAGGATCTTGCCCGACGTGCAGCACCCCGGCAGCGCCCATGCGCTCCAGCGCAAAGGTGGCCAACGCGCTCGCCAGCCCGCCGCTCGAGGCCTTTTGGCGCATGACCTGATCAGTCGCGTGTCCCTCGTGCACTGCCAACACGGGGCCCCAGCAACTTTCCAGATCTTTCAAGACAGGAGGGCTCAGGCTGTCATAGGCGTGCGTCAGCCCGGCTCCCGGACAGCATTCAAGTGCCTTTCCTGTGGTATCAGCTGGATTGTCGACGTAACCGGGCCGTCGTCCGAAGGTGGGGATATCTCGCATGACGAAGCGCTGCGGTTCAGCCCAGGCACACGCGCCACAGCCCGTACAGAGCTGCCGTTCGACCACGTCCTCGATGCTGCTTATCCGTGGCACGCGATTACTACCTCGCTGCTCCCATCACACGGGGAGGAT